>JAQFVO010000021.1 GCA_027942505.1 Endozoicomonas sp.
GGTTGACCCGCATCGCAACAAGACTGACTGAAATCAGTTCAGTTTGCCATGACACTGCTTGTATTTTTTGCCTGAGCCGCATGGACAAGGGTCGTTACGACCAACTTTCTGGCCCTCACGCACAAAGGGCTGGTGCTCCTCGACTGGCGGGGTAGCATCTTCCCCTTCGCCTTGCGCGTTGCCTGCCTCGGCATGCTCAAAGTGCATTCTCCTGGCCATCTCTTCCCGGCGCAGCCGCTCCTGCTCAGCGGTGCGATCATCTTCTTGCACCTGAACGTTGGAGATAATACGGATAGTGTCGTGCTTAATATCCTCGAGCATCTGCTGGAATAACTCGAACGCCTCGCGCTTGTACTCCTGCTTGGGATTTTTCTGTGCATAACCGCGCAAATGGATTCCCTGGCGCAGATGGTCCATGGTAGCCAGGTGCTCTTTCCACTTGTCGTCCAGGATGCGCAGCAGGATATGCTTCTCAAAGTTGCGCAGCACCGGGGCACCGGCAAGTTCTTCTTTCTTGCGGTAAGAGTCGATTACGCCCTGTAAAATCCGTTCGCGCAGCCTCTCTTCGTCCAGTCGATCGTCTTCATCAAGCCACTGCTGAATCGGCATCTGTTCGCCCAGTTCGTTGGCCAGTTTCTTTTTCAGACCTTTAATGTCCCACTGCTCTTCCAGGCTCTGGGGCATAATGAACTGGTTGATCAGGTCAGTGACCACGTCTTCGCGCAGCGCTTCGATACTCTCAGACACGTCTTCGGCGTTAAGCAGCTCATCACGCTGGTTATAGATTACCTTACGCTGGTCGTTTGCTACATCGTCGTATTCCAGCAGCTGCTTGCGGATATCAAAGTTACGTCCTTCCACCTTGCGCTGGGCCTTTTCTATTGCGTTGGTGACCATGCGATGCTCGATGGCTTCACCTTTTTCCATACCCAGGGCTTTCATGAAGTTTTTCACCCGGTCAGAGGCAAAAATACGCATCAGGCTGTCTTCAAGGGAGAGGTAGAAACGTGAAGAGCCATTGTCGCCCTGACGACCGGCACGACCACGCAACTGGTTATCAATCCGGCGCGACTCGTGACGCTCAGTACCAATAATATGCAGACCACCAGCCTCAAGCACGGCATCGTGCCGCTTCTGCCAATCGGCCTTGATCTGATCGATTTGTTCCTGGCCGGGATTATCCAGCTCTGCCACTTCCGCCTTCCAGTTACCGCCGAGCATGATATCCGTACCACGACCGGCCATGTTGGTGGCAATGGTGACAGCACCGGGACGACCAGCCTGGGCAATGATTTCCGCCTCTTTTTCGTGGAATTTGGCGTTCAGTACCTGGTGTGGGATGGCGGCTTTAACGAGTGCCTGTGAGAGGTGCTCGGAAGATTCAATGGAGGCAGTACCCACCAGTACCGGACGCCCTTCAGCCACGGTCTGTTTGATGTCTTCAATGATGGCATCGTACTTTTCACCAATGGTCAGATAGACCAGGTCATTGCCATCCTCGCGAATCATCTCTTTGTGAGTGGGGATAACAATAACGTCCAGACCGTAAATCTGGCGAAACTCGAACGCTTCGGTATCGGCCGTACCGGTCATACCGGAAAGCTTCTGGTAGTTACGGAAGTAGTTCTGGAATGTAGTGGAGGCCAGAGTCTGACTTTCTGCCTGAATACGCAGCCCTTCTTTTGCCTCAATGGCCTGGTGGAGACCATCGGAGAGACGACGACCCGGCATGGTCCGGCCGGTGTGTTCATCCACCAGCAGCACTTCATTGTTTCTGACGATGTACTCCACGTTACGGTTAAAGAGCAAATGCGCTTTCAGGGCCGAGTTGACGTGGTGCAGTAAATTCAGGTTGCCAGCTGCATAAAGACTCTCACCTTCGGGCAGCAGCCCCTCTTTTTGCAGCAGCTCTTCGATGAACTGATGACCAAGCTCATTGAGTTCAATCTGACGGGTCTTTTCATCGACCGTGTAGTGACCGGTCAGCTCAACGGTTGCCGGGTCCTGGTCTTCCGGAATAGGGTCCTGACGCTGTAACAGAGGTACCAGCTCATTCATCTTCATGTACAGCGCTGAGGAGTCCTCGGCCGGGCCAGAGATGATCAGAGGCGTGCGCGCCTCATCAATCAAAATGGAATCGACCTCATCGACAATGGCAAAGGAGAGGCTGCGCTGAAAACGGTCCTCTTTGCGAAAAGCCATATTGTCGCGCAGGTAATCGAAACCGAACTCATTGTTGGTGCCGTAGGTGATATCAGCCTGATAAGCCTGATGCTTCTCCTGCGGGTCTTGCTGTGGCACAACGATGCCGACCGTCATGCCGAGAAATTCGTACAGGGGGCGCATCCAGTTGGCATCACGACGGGCCAGATAGTCGTTGACTGTAACCACATGAACGCCGTTACCGGTTATGGCATTCAGATAAGCAGGCAGTGTTGCCACCAGGGTCTTACCTTCTCCGGTGCGCATTTCGGCAATGCGGCCTTCGTGCAAGGTCATTCCGCCGATCATCTGAACATCGAAATGGCGCATGCCCATCACCCGCTTGCCGGCTTCACGCACCACGGCAAACGCTTCAGGCAACAGAGCATCGAGCGTCTCGCCTTGTTCAAAGCGCTGGCGAAACTCGGCTGTTTTTGCCTTCAGCTCGTCATCGCTAAGTGCCGTCAGGCTCTCTTCGAGGGCATTAATTGACTTAACAATCTTGCCCATTCGCTTGAGCTGACGATCGTTCTGGCTACCAAAAACTTTCTTAAATAAAGAGGCAAACATAGGTTGTTAACAGTCTCATACTCTGTTTCCGGAGCTGTCCTCCTTACCAGTTAACTCGGATTGGAGCAGACAAGCGGACAATAGCACCACATTCTATGACAATCTTGTTAAAGTCTCATCTAAATTAACTGTATTTTTGTCCCATCTTTTGACTTGAGTTGAATAATTCATCCACCTTCGGATTTCCCTCCTTGCTGCCGGGCCAATCATCGAAACTTGGGGCACAAATCACTCCTGCCACAGATTGCCGTTCTTAGCACTGGAAATGATTGTGCCAGCAAAATATACAATGCTTATGTCGTGTATTATCTTGCTGCTAGGTTAGGCCGAAAAGAAAACGGCGAAAATATCTCTCTGTTGCAAATATCATCTTTGCCAGAAAAGGCAATTGAAGCCATATTTATCATTCATCTGTCAGAGAAAAAAGTGACGACGGTCAGGAAAGAAGTAAGTGTGTTTATTCCATCTTTCATTGCGGGTTATTGCGCTTTTCTGGCCAGAACCGGCAAAGCAGGAAGTCATTTTTGATGGCTGCCCGATACAGACACTGACCATTAGCAGACAGGGTTCACTTCTCACGGCATACTCTCAACGTTGAGATCGTCGCAAAAAGCATAAAAGCCTTGAACCACAAAGGCACAGAGGCACAAAGAAGAGCTTTTCTATTCCTTTGCGTATTCGTGGTTCCCTTCTTTTCAGCGTCTTTCGGACAGCCTCAAAGCGGGAACAACGGAGAATGGAGAGTCATGGCCTTTGCAACAACCTTCTCAGCAAGAATGGCGGTTGGTTGCTACTTCTATGTTTCCTGAGAAATGGTCAGCTTCAAACTATTCAGCCTTGCGATAGAGATACCGGGCAGGGTCCTGATGTCGGCCGTCTTTCAACACTTCGAAATGAACGTGCGGCCCGGTTGATCGTCCGGAACTGCCCATCCTAGCGATAACCTGCCCCCTCGAAACGATGTCACCAACCTTCACCTCGCTCGCTTCATTGTGGGCATAACGGGTCAGAAAGCCGTTACCGTGATTTACCTCAACCAGCAAGCCGTAGCCATGACGTGTACCCGAGGAAACCACCACTCCAGCAGCAACCGACACTACCTCTGAACCACGCTTACCGGCAAAATCAACGCCTTTGTGCCAAGAGGGTTTTCCAGTAAAAGGATCGGTTCGACGACCGTAGCGTGAAGAGAGCCAGCCTTTTTTAACCGGCAGACCGGCCACCAGTGAATCATCATGAATCGTGCGATTGGCAATAAGCGCATCCAGCATGTCCAACTGCTGCTCACGATCTTCAATCTGGTCAGCCAGAGCCTCAATGGCATCAAGCAAGGTGACTCTGTGGTCAGCTTCAACAACAGAAGCCTCATGAGGCCCACCCTGGGCTGGAGCCTCACTGAAGTCAAATTCGCCATCATTGAGATCAGCCTTGACGGTCAGACGCTCGCCCAACGCATCAAGACGGGTCATACGACCTTGCAATTCCGCCAGCCTGAGCATAACCGCATCCACCTGATGCTGCGTGCCCTGACGAACAAGCTCAAGATCCTGCTGCTGGCTGTCAATCACTTGCTGCCAGTTTTTTACCCCTTCCTGGGTCAGCACCTGCTCGTGGCTAAGCGACAGAAAAAGATAGGTAAAACCACCCCCGATCGCCATGAACGTCAGAAGCAGTGCACCAAGCATGGCCAGTAGATTTGCCCCACTGTCAGAATAAGTCCGGGACTGAGCGTGGTCTTTTCCAACAATAATAATCTTCATCGGCAAATCATATTCAAAGGGTTCTTGGAAATGTAGCAAAGAACAACAGGCTTACCTTTGCACCGGCATTATAAATAATGCTGGCCTCATGCAAGGAACTTTACCTTGTAAGACCTTGGTCAGTGTTCGCATCCGGACAACAGGAGCAGGCTCTCCCCTGCTCATCACCAACCGGGCCCCAGATAACTGGGGTGTTTTGGTCAGGCAAACCACCATCAGGCTGTAGCTGGCGCCAAGGCGACAGGCTTTTGAAAGGAAATCGGCGAAACTTCAGCATTTTCAAACGTGACAATTTCCCACAGTTCCTGATTTGCCAGCAACGTTCTGACCAGCTTATTGTTCAACTCATGGCCCGATTTGTGGCCAATAAACTGACCAATCAAACTGTGCCCTAACAAGTAAAGGTCTCCGATGGCATCAAGCATTTTGTGCTTGACGAACTCATCATGATAGCGAAGACCGTCTTCATTAAGTACCCGAAAGTCATCCACCACAACAGCATTATCGACACTACCGCCCAGGGCCAGATTCTGAGAGCGCAGATACTCAACATCGCGCATAAAACCAAAGGTCCGTGCCCGACTCACTTCTTTGACAAACGAGGTACTGGAAAAATCAATCGACGCCGTTTGCGAACGGCTTTTGAACACCGGGTGGTCAAAGTCAATGGTGAAGCTTACCTTGAATCCGTCGTATGGTTTAAAGGTGGCGGTCTTGTCGCCATCAGTCACGGTGACTTTTTCCTTGATACGGATAAACTTCTTCGCCGCGTCTTGCTCAAGAATACCCGCGGACTGCAACAGGAACACAAAAGGACCGGCACTGCCATCCATGATGGGCACTTCGTGGGCACTGACCTCTACATAAACGTTGTCAATACCAAGGCCAGCCAGTGCGGACATAAGGTGCTCGACGGTATCTACCCGGGTGCCATCCTGGTGCAAAGATGTGCACAGCGTTGTTTGTCCAACATTAAGACCATGCGCAGGTATCTCCACCACCGGACTGAGGTCTGTGCGACAGAAAATAATACCAGTGTCGACTGGCGCAGGCTTGAGGGTGAGGTAAACCTTTTCACCGGAGTGAAGGCCGACACCCGTAGCACGGATAATGTTTTTCAGTGTACGTTGTCTGATCATAATAACGCTTTTCCGCGACCGGCATGGCCCCTGTTACTTGGATGCAACGTAACATTGTAACAAAAGTAACAACCGAGACAAGTTCGCATTTGTACGCCCTGTTAATCTGCCTGACGGCGCAAAAAAGCCGGAATATCCAGATACTCAGGCGTTTGTGACTCCTTAGTGGTTGCGCGCCGGGAATCATCTTCCTCACGCTTGCGACCACGCATGGCTGGAGGAATATCCAAATCCTCGTAATTTATGGAGCCGTCTTTATTCTTCGGCGGTAACTTCTCTACCACTTTCAGGTGCTCGCGGCCTCCGGCAGCACCGATACCAGTTGCCACCACAGTGACCCGCAGCTCGTCAGTTACTTCCGGATCAATAACCGTACCGATGACAACTGTCGCTTCATTGGAAGCAAACTGATGTATAACCTCACCAACCTGGGTGTACTCACCGACAGTAAAGTCGAGGCCAGCGGTAATATTAACCAGAACACCTTTGGCACCTTGCAAGTCAACATCTTCAAGTAACGGACTGCGAATGGCCTTTTCTGCTGCTTCGGCTGCACGACCAGTGCCTGTAGCAATCCCGGTGCCCATCATGGCCATACCCATCTCAGACATCACAGTGCGTACATCGGCAAAGTCAACGTTAACCAGACCGTCCCGGGTAATCAGCTCTGAAATGCCCTGAACAGCACCTAACAGCACATCGTTGGCAGCGCCAAAAGCATTGAGCAGGCTAACGTCACTACCGAGCACCGGCAGCAGTTTTTCATTGGGAATGGTAATCAGGGAGTCGACGTGCTCCTGCAACTCAGTAAGCCCCTCTTCCGCAATGGACATACGACGCTTGCCCTCAAAACCAAACGGCTTGGTAACCACCGCCACGGTCAGCGCACCAAGCTCTTTGGCCACCTCGGCAACCACAGGGGCTGCGCCCGTGCCGGTGCCACCGCCCATACCCGCGGCAATGAAGACCATGTCGGCACCCTTGAGCAGCTCGGCAATGCGCTCACGGTCTTCCATGGCTGCTTCCCGGCCAACATTTGGATTGGCGCCCGCCCCAAGCCCTCGGGTTATGGATGCCCCTAACTGCAAATGCGTGTGAGCCTGCAGATGCTGTTTTTTCAGCGCCTGGGCGTCCGTATTGGCACAGACAAACTCCACGCCGACAAGCTGACTTTTCAGCATGTGACAAACCGCATTACCACCGCCACCACCAACACCGATGACTTTGATGACCGCTTCCTGCGGTACGTTATCCACCAGTTCAAACATGGCCATCTCCTTTTTATCACTCTCAATCTATCTAATACTGATCAATATCGTTACCAATAAACCAGCGGGGTTGCACCGGGGCACTGACAGGTAACACCCTAGAATTTCTGGAACCAGCTTTTCATTTTCTCGAGCAACCCGGTTTCCTGCGTCTTGTTGGCTGTCGCTCTTTTCAACCCATCTTTTTGCATTTTCTGGCCATAATGTAGCAAGCCGACACCGGTTGAATAGATCGGATTACTAACTACATCACTCAGCCCTTTCACCGATTGCGGTACTCCAAGGCGAACAGGCATGTGAAAAATCTCCTCCGCCAGTTCGATGGCTCCTTCAATCTTGGCAGTGCCACCGGTTAACACGATACCAGCCGGAATCAGGTCCTCAAAGCCGCTACGACGAATCTCGGCGTTAATCAAGGTAAACAACTCATCATAACGAGGCTCGACAACCTCTGCCAATCGCTGTCTGGACAGCTCCCGGGCAGGTCGGTCGCCTACGCTGGGCACTTTAATGGTCTCATCAGCCCCGGCCAGCTGTGCCAGGGCACAGGCGTACTTGATCTTCAGATCCTCAGCGTTTTGCGTAGGCGTGCGCAACGCCATGGCAATATCATTAGTCACCTGGTCACCCGCTATGGGAATGACCGCGGTGTGGCGAATCGCGCCGTCGGTGAAGATGGCTATATCAGTGGTACCACCGCCAATGTCCACCATGCACACACCCAACTCTTTCTCATCTTCCGACAGCACCGAGTGGCTTGAGGCCAACTGCTCAAGAATAATATCTTCCACCTCAAGGCCGACACGGCGAATGCAGTTCTCAATATTTTGCGCCGCATTCACCGCACAGGTAACCAGGTGAACCTTAGCCTCCAGCCTGACCCCCGACATGCCAAAAGGCTCCTTGATACCTTCCTGGTTATCAATGGCGTACTCCTGGGGCAGGATATGCAAAATCCGCTGGTCTGCAGGAATCGCCACGGCCTGGGCCGCATCAATTACCCGGTCAATATCTGCACTGTTGACCTCACGCTCGCGTATCGCGACAATGCCATGAGAGTTCAGACTATTGATGTGACTACCAGCAATACCGGCATAGACCGAATGGATCTTGCAGCCAGCCATCAACTCAGCCTCTTCGATGGCCCGGCGTATAGCGACAACCGTTGAATCTATATTGACCACGACACCGCGTTTGAGCCCACGGGAGACCTGTGAGCCAATGCCAATAATCTTGATGTCACCCTCTGCATTGAGCTCCCCGACAATGGCCACCACTTTTGAGGTACCTATATCAAGCCCAACGATCATTCTTCCATTGTCTGCCGATGTCATGGCATCAATCTTCCCAAACGTCTTTATCCATCACGGGCCTGAGACCGCCTGACGTTCAACCCCTTCTTGTCCGACAGGAGTCGTACGCCAGGCAACCGAAGCACCATTTAAATACCGCAAATCCACCCGTCTGACCTGTTGCCAGCGGGATTCCAGCTCAGCGTGGTACAACCGAACAAAACGCTGCAATCTCTCCATCAACCGGTCCCGTCCCAAATTAACGTCCACGTGACCAACCGTAAAACGCCATGAACCACTGTCACTGCGCATAACCGACTCTGGTCGCAACCCCACAGGCCGCAGTAACTGACTGATGGCCAGGTACTGCTGCATGACCTGTTCGGCAGAGTCCTCAGGCCCCACCAGCAGCGGCAGAGAAAAACCGGCAACTGACCCCGGCCGGAATATCTTGCCTTCGTTACTGATCAGATGACTACTACCCCAGCGGGCAATCGGTTGGTACTCTTGCAGGCTCACCTGGACAGTATCAGGCCATTGTCGTCGGACAGATGCCGTCTTAACCCAGGGGGTTGCCAAAAGAGCCTGCTGTATTGCCGGCAGTTTCAGGTTGAAGAAGCGTGACTGCAAAAAAGGATTCAACACACGTTCAACGTCATCCTGAGACAGATAGTTAAACTCTGAATGCACCTCAACCCGAGCTATCGGCCGGTTCAACCAACTCATCAACCAAGGTGTCACAATAAACAGACCCACGACCAGAGCGAGGATAACCAGTAACGACAGCACCCAGTTCCACGGCAGCTGCCTTTTACCTTTGTTATCAACCTGTGTCCGCGAGGCGCCTCGCAGTGTCTGGCCTGCCAAAATCGAAAGTCCTGTTCTACCTGACATCCGCAGTGTGCAAAATCTCTATCACCAGTTCATCAAAGGACAGCCCGGCATCCTTCGCTGCCATAGGCACCAGACTGTGTTCAGTCATGCCCGGAATAGTATTGACTTCCAGCAGCCAGAACCGTCCCTGATAATCCTGCATAAAATCGACCCGACCCCAGCCAGAACATCCCACGGCTTCAAAGGCCGTCAGTGCCAGCGCCTGAAGCTCCTGCTCTTTGCTCGCAGTGAGTCCGCAGGGGATACAGTAACGGGTATTATCAGACAAATATTTGGCCTGGTAATCATAAAACTGACCATCAGCTTCTATTTTTATTACCGGCAACGCCTGGCCATTGAGAATACCTACGGTAAACTCCAGACCATCGATAAACTCTTCAACCAGCACCGGCCCACCATGCTGACCGGCCTGCTCGCAAGCCGCCGCCAGGTCAGGCACACGATCCACCCGGGTAACACCAACGCTGGACCCCTCCAGAGACGGTTTAACAAAGGCCGGCAAAAGAGACTCGGCCAACTCCAGGCCACCGCCTTCGTTAACCACGACAAACTCCGGAGTCGGCAGACCAATAGCCTGCCACAACAGCTTACACCGGTACTTATCCATGGCCAGTGCCGATGCCATAACACCGCTGCCAGCATAAGGGATTGCCATGGTTTCCAGCAGCCCCTGCATGGCGCCATCCTCTCCGCCACGGCCATGCAGGGCAATAAAGGCATAGTCCGGACGGTAAGCCAGAAGCTGGCCGACCACATCCTCACGGGTATCAATCAGCTGGCATTTCACGCCTGTCCGGGTGAGTGCTGCATGCACTCGCTCGCCACTGGTCAGGCTGACTTCTCGTTCAGCAGAGTGGCCACCATAGAGGACAGCCACCTTACCAAAGGCTTCTGGGTCAAAGCGATCACAACTCCGGTTGTACTGCATGCACTGCAATCCTTATAGGTTTCATTGCTGGCCGATGTCAGCCAAATCCAGTTGAGACCGATAATAGCGCCGGGTCTCATCGGTGTAACTATTTTACTGATCAGAGTCAAAAACCAGTTGGCTCTGCGCCAGCCGCAACGCCAGGGCACCGATATCGCCTGCCCCCTGAGCCAACAGCAGGTCACCATCGAGCAGGACATCAGCCAGTATCGACTCAACATCTTCCGGGTGAGCGGCAAAGATTGGCTCAACCTGACCACGCTGTCGTATACTGCGACACAGCGCACGACTGTCTGCCCCGGGGATGGGCTCCTCACCGGCGGCATAAACATCCATTATGATGAGCACATCAACCTTTGACAGTACGTCAACAAAATCTTCATACAGATCCCGGGTGCGCGAGAAGCGATGGGGCTGAAAAATCATCACCAGTCGTTTATCAGCCCAGCCATCGCGGACCGCCTTGATGGTAACATCAACTTCTGTGGGGTGATGTCCGTAATCATCCACCAGCATGACCGATCTTTCTTGCGTTGCGAATTCACCCAGCACCTGAAAACGGCGCCCGACACCGGTAAACTGCCCCAGACCTTCAGCAATCACCAGATCTGGCACCCCTTCATCCGACGCCGTGGCAAAGGTCGCCAGGGCATTGAGCACGTTGTGATGCCCGGGCAGGTTCAGCGTTGCTTTGACTGTCTCATCATCACCACGACGCACCACCTCAAAGGTGGTTTTCATGCCCTGTTGCCGGACATTAATCGCACGATAGTCGGCATCGTCACTGAAGCCGTAGGTAATTACCTGTCGTTTAATTTCCGGGAGCAACGATCTGATCACGGGGCAATCAATGCACACCACCGCCACACCATAAAAAGGCAGATTATGCAGAAAGTCGATAAACGTCCTTTTCAGCTTGCCAAAATCGCCGTCGTAAGTCGCCATGTGATCGGCTTCGATATTGGTGACAATGGCCACCATCGGCTGCAAATGCAAAAATGATGCGTCTGACTCGTCGGCCTCGGCCACCAGATAGCGACTGCCGCCCAGCTTGGCATTGGTGCCGGCTGAATTGAGTCGCCCACCAATCACGAAGGTGGGATCCATACCGCTGAACCCGAGCACTGAGGCCAACAGACTGGTGGTGGTGGTCTTACCGTGGGTACCGGCCACAGCAATACCGTGACGGTAGCGCATCAGTTCCGCCAGCATCTGGGCACGCGGCACCACTGGCAAACGGCGGCGCAAGGCCTCCTCGACCTCAGGGTTATCGCTGGCTACTGCCGTTGAGGTCACAATGACATCAGCACTGGCAACATTATCCGGCCGGTGCCCGATAAAAATCTCGATGCCCAGCTTTGCCAGCCGCTCAGTCACTGCTGAGGCACGAATATCAGAACCAGAGATACTGTAACCCTGATTCAGCAGCACCTCGGCGATGCCACACATGCCAGAGCCGCCGATGCCAACAAAATGAATTTTGCGAATTCGTCTCATCTCCGGCACCGGCACCACGGGAATACGGCTTTTCACATCAGGCATAGGAGGCCTCCCTGCCGGCTGCTTCCAAACAGTGACGAACCACGTCGTCCGTCGCCTGTGGCAAACTCACCGTTTTTGCTGCCCGGGCCATTGCTACCAGCCGTTCAGGGTTATCCGCCAACTGCACAATCATCGCTGTCAAACTGCTCACATCCAAATCTTTCTGCTGAATCATCAAGGCAGCACCCTTATCCACCAGGTAGCGTCCGTTAACGCTCTGATGGTCGTCCACTGCCTGTGGAAAAGGAATCAGGATGGCCGGCTTGCCAGCAGCCGCCAACTCAGCCACCGTTAACGCTCCAGAGCGACACAGCACCAGGTCTGCCCACTGATAAGCCCGGGCCATATCGTCAATAAACGGCTCTGCCCGCCATAACTGACTGACGACAGGGGACTGCTGACACTGCTGGTAGCCGGCCATACTCTGCTCATAGGTCGCCTGACCGGTCTGATGCCACACCTCTATGCGGCCATCACACTGTTGCAACAGCTGCGGTATAACGTTGTTGATGGCCAGGGCGCCCCGACTGCCACCGAGCACCAGCAAACGCAGCGGCGAATGGGGTGTTGGTGATGGCATCAGAGCGGCAATATCGGCTCGCACAGGGTTGCCTGTCAACACGGCCGCACGGCCCGGCACACTGGCGAAGGTACCGGGAAAGGCCTCAAGCACACGGGTGGCAATTCTGGCCAGCAGTTTATTGGTCAACCCGGCCACCGCATTTTGCTCATGCACCACCAGGGGAATGCCCAATAATTTTGCCGCAACGCCGCCGGGTCCGGTGACATAACCACCCATACCAACGACACAGACCGGCTTTTGCGTCCGCAGCACGGCAATCGCCCGGACCAGTGATACGGCCAGACGCCATGGCGCCTGCAACAAAAACGCCAGCCCCTTACCGCGCAACCCGGTCACTGGAATGTAACTGATGTCTATCCCGCGCGCAGGCACCAGCTGCGCCTCCATACTGCCAGGCGTACCCAGCCAGTGCACGCGATAACCCTGCCTGATCAGCCCTTCGGCCGTTGCCAGCCCCGGAAAAATATGACCACCGGTGCCGCCGGCCATGATCACCACAACCCCACGGTCAACTTTCGATGCGGGCTGCTCAGCCATAAAAACGTCCTCCGGCAGAGTCACTTGCCTTATGCTCTTTTACCTTATCTGCGGCCACCGGCTGCGACTGTGTCGCTTGGCGCCGCTCATAATCAATGCGCAGTAATATACCAAACGCCAGACAGTTGATCAGCAAACTGCTGCCGCCATAACTGATCATGGGTAAGGCCAGGCCCTTCGTGGGCAGAGCACCGGTATTAACACCAAGATTGATCAACACCTGACTGGCAAACAGCAGCGTGATGCCGTAAGCGAGATAGGCACAAAACAGCATCCCTTTCGCCTCCGCCCGGGTGCCCACCTGCAATGACCGCCAGATGACAAACATAAAGAGCGCCAACACCGATAGCGAACCGACGACGCCAAACTCCTCGGCCAGCACGGCAAAAATAAAGTCAGTGTGCGCCTCAGGCAAATAAAACAGCTTCTGAATACTGTTACCAAGCCCCTCGCCAAACCAGGCGCCACGGCCAAAAGCGATCAGCGCCTGGGTCAGCTGGTAACCGCTGCCGTAGGCATGGGCCCAAGGGTCTGTAAAGGCGGTAATCCGGGCCATTCGGTAAGGCTCGACCATGATCAACAGTCCCACCGCGGCAGATGCCAGAGCAATCATGCCCAGGATCTGGATAAGGGGCATACCAGCCAT
>JAQFVO010000038.1 GCA_027942505.1 Endozoicomonas sp.
TTTGAGCAATAGCGCACCTCTTCCCAGCACTTGGCCCACTTTTTGCGCCATGAAAAGGGACGATTGCACACAGCACATACTTTTTGTGCTGATTTGGTCATCTTCTTGCCAGCTTTCAACGGTCTGTTTCGTCGGTTGCCCTTGGTCTGTCCATCATATGCCTACCGTTACAGATATCAAGCAGGGCCGAAAATATTCGCCAGAAGCCTGTCGGACTTATGCGTCCGTAGCGAGGATTGCGAGAAATTGAGGATAAAAATTTCTGCTTCTGAGGAGAATAGTGGGGCTATTTGACGAATAAACAGGAATTTTCAGACCAATTTCTCGCAACCGCACGACTGCATGGATGCAGGAGCTGGCAAGAACAGTTGCCGCGTAGGACAGTCTTAAGTCCGACAGGTTCCCAGAGTGCCGGGAACGGCAAAATCTGCGAGAATCCTCTCTCTAGAGGCTGTCGCAAAAGGTCAAGTCACTGCGCTGTCATTCCGTACAGGGATTGTTCGGAACCCATCTGGCAGGGATAGCCATCTGTCCGGGCATTCACCTCCCTTTGAGGTGGATCCTGTACAGTCCATGTACAGGATGACAGCGGAGTCTGTGGTCGTTTGGCCACTTCCCTAAGCCCATTTCAACATCGTTGACGTCGGGGATGTCCGGGGAGAGATGGACCAACGTCTGTGCGAAGATGACGGTGAGTGCAGTAATTTGAGCTTTTGCGACCATCTCCTTCGAGTGCGTTGACAAGGGCTTGAACCGCTGTATATTTAAACTTTCCGCCATTTCTGAGTAAGAGGGAGTCTAATCCCACTTTCATGAGAATAACGCACGGTTGGTCTTGCCAATCATTCTTCCGCCCTGAGAATTAATCGATCATAAAAAATTACATTTGCCAAAAACTTGTAGAGCTTTTTAAATGACTCATTACAAGTTGTATGAAACAAGACTTGGATTAATCAAGCAATAATAAAAGGAATAGCCTGCTGTGGATTTCAGAATTAACAATACACCCACCTCTCTGGAAACTTCTTCAGATATTACTACAACGAGTTTCCAAAAGGCTAAAAAGCGTTCAGCCCCTCGTCATTCTCCTGCCATTTTTTTCAATTCCCCAAAAGCAACAAAAATTCCTACACCTGTACCACCGGACCGTACTCAAAGTTTACCGGACGATGGAATATCAAAGCGATCAGCGGCACAAAACCCTGCTTCACCATTGTACTTAACTGCCCTGCCAAAACATTGCAGTTATATAAGAAAAAAGCGACTCCTATCCTGTTACCTGCAAGTTCCCCTGGTGATATGCGATCCTGAGGAATTTTCCCGATGCATGGAGAACGGATCCGGGTTGGACCATAAGTGGATTGTGCAACATACTCAGGTAAGCCTTTTGCAATCCATGCTAAGCGCTGGAATGATCAACGATCTTGATCTAAACGTCGATGATATTCCAGAGGAGGTACTCACGCCAGAGTTAGCCCTGTCGTGCCTGAAAGAGTGTCACTTTTGGCACTATGAGTCACTGCCTGCCCGGCTGAAAACGCCTGAATTTAATCACAGATGCCTTGAAGCAAGCGTTTTACCAGCGCACTTGATGGCCGAAACGGCTCTGCCATCCAGGGAAATTGATTATGCAGCCCTGGTGGATATAAACGCAAAAAATATTAAGTACGTACAGCACCAGAGTCGTGAACTGTGCTTTCAAGCGGTCACTAATAACGCCCGCGCAATTCAATACATCGATCCATCTGTTCCCTGGTATGAAGAACTGTGCATACTCTCGGTTACAAAAGATTGTTTCTCCTTCCGCCTGATTCCCAAAGATCGGATAACGATAGAGATTCTGGCTGCAAAGGCTGTCCGAGAGCCGGTTAGATTAGAGGACATTCCCGAGCACCTTATTACCTATCAAGACTGTCACAAGGAAATCCGAAACACCAAACTACGTTCACAGGCTAACTGTATTCCTGGCCGTATTTTTCAACAACACCCTGAATTGGCAGAACTCATTTTGGCATGCGTGCCACCTGAGAAATCACCCTACATTCTTGAGAAATTACCTGATAAGTTAAAAACAGAGGATTTTTGTGACAGGTATCTGAACAGATGGCCCCGCTCTATTACCGGATGTCCGCTGCCATTGTTACGCAAACATCCTGAGTGGATAGAACGGTCGCTCAAGTATGCTGGCCACAATCTAACAGCGTTACCTGAGTCGGAGCGAACCTTCGACCTTTGTCAACAAGCCCTGACAGTCATGAATTGTTGCATTGAGGCAGTACCGGTAGCTATGTTTGAAAAACATAAAAGCCTGCTGTTACTGGCGGCCAGTCGGACAGATGACCTGTCAAAACTTCGGCCTCACTTGATAACCCCGGACGTTTGCATTGCATCCATTTCCGTCCGAAATTCTGTACATACAGAGCAAATATTATCACAAGTGCCAGATACCGTTCGTCAGGCGTTGCCCTATGATTTATTGCTGACAGTCGCTCCCAGTTTCCTACCGCTGAAAATCCGTCAGGAAATGGTTGCCAGGGGCGATACCACTTTGCCACCGCAATACCGGCAAAAGAAGCCGATAATGGATCAACGCTATCTGATGACACCATATAATCCCAGCGCTCCGTTAACGGTCAGCAGCGGTAGGTTTTTGAAAAAAATACTGTTGAGCACAGCCCCTTTTAACCTGCGCAACCAGTCGCTGGGTATTGCTCTCCAGAAGGTCATAGAGGACCACTTCCGCGTGCGGAGTTATCAGTTACGTTGGAGACAGTTGCCTTTGGCACAACCGATTGGCGAAAACAGCACTGTTTATGGTGGTCGTACGTTAATGTTCCGTGCCGGGAATGAAATGACTCGCATGAAGTTTCAGCGACATAATGAAGCTCTGGACGATTTCTTTCGGGAAGAGGCAGTTCACAATTTTAGCCATAAACACCATGACAAATTATTACTCAAGAGCGAAGTTCCAAAGCCTGTCGGGTTGAAACTGGTACCTGTTGAATACCTGCCGGATAACATTCTTGCCAGTTT
>JAQFVO010000056.1 GCA_027942505.1 Endozoicomonas sp.
TGAAACCGGGTTGAGCACCTGCTGTGGCCCGCCAGTGTCTGCTGAACGGTTCTCTGGCAATTGGCGCATTGATGCGCCATTGCTTACCCGCCCATTGCCAGCCGGGGATGGTTGTTTCTTGTGCCTGGATTTACGCCGGGTTACCACCTGCCACGGACCATCACCGTCCTCTGTTTCTGGCCCAGGTTCATACTGGCGAACGGTGGGCAACCGATCGAGCGCAGCAACATACTCGCTGTCACCGGGGCGACAAGCAGCGCACCAGCGCTGGCCAATAGCTCTACCTGACAAACCAGAAACCGTTTGTCCGGAGTCAAACACCGGACATGAACAGGTCGCTAAGGCGGCAGGAGCTGGTTGGTGATCTACCGGAGTGCTCAGCAATTGACTGGACTGTGAAGATGCCAAATCCACGGCTAACCCCTATATTACCGATTCTTTGATACCTGATCTTTTGGCGAATTCACTGTGCACTGTTGGACCAGGTTATCCGACTTTTTACCCAGCTCAAGGTAATGCTCATTCTTTCTGGCAAACCCTCCGGCCAAATTGCTGACAATAGCGGCATCGGTGAAGCCGAGTTTGTGGCGAACGAACAGCAGGTTAGCAAGGTGACGCCAGCTTTTGATGACAGAGCCATCTTTGACCAGATAGCCCAGCGCCGATGTCGGCCCAGCATAGTCGACAAACCTCAGGCCACTGGTTTTCATGGCATTGACGATATGACTCAGCCCCCCCTCAAAGAGCTCCCGGCCGCCACTGTCACAGCGCCCGAGCAGGTCAACGGACAATTGGTAAGCCTCGATCAAATGGTCAGTATTGCCCTCGGCCTGGTACCACTCTAAATGAGCCATGGCAAGACGGTTATCGACTTCATCTTGCGTACGCTGGTCAATCCCATCCGATTGACTCATCAGTGCCTTGGTATGGTGAAACTCATCTACGGCTGCCCGGTAAGCACCTTCGCGAGCAAGAAGTTCAGCCTTTTTTCCACTCAGTTTGAATTGCTCGAAACGGACACCCATCAGGCTACTGAAGGCAGCGTCGTACTGCCCTGCCAGAAAATACCACTTTGCCAGCTCAATGATACCGACTTCACGATGGTGGGCGCTCAAAGCCCAGCCGTCATGAAAGGCTGTAAAGCACTGTTGCAGATTATCCCGAATTTTCTGCCGGTCCGGATGCATACCTTCACAACTGAGTCGGTGGAATTTACACTCTCTGAGTAACAGGTTCAGCCGCGCCTCCTCCTTGCGGCGGTCATGATCCGCCCTATCGTCAACAATGAACGGAGGCTCATAGCGTCCCATAAACTCATTACATCTGGTCAGCAGCGAATCCAGCATGTGCTGGTGTTGACGCCAGGTTGTGGAGAACAGGTTGTAGTCACGCCGGAACAACCGTTCCTCACACATCAGCAGCGCGAGTCCGAGCAATGTCAGGCGCAACTCAAAGGCGAGCCTTTCCAGCTGAGGCCAGCGTTGAATGAAGTTCAACATGCCGTTGAGCAAAACAATGGTTCGGTCAAACCCGAGGTGGGTACTCAGTTGGGCACGAAAGCGGAATGACCACTGGGCAACGGCTTGCCACACGTCAAACAGCAAATCATCCTGTTGCAGGTCAAGACTGTCCATGACCTTAATGAGGCTCTCGACAACACCGGCATAGGTGAGAATCAGGCGTTGATGCTCCTCACTCTGCGAGATGACAAAATAGTTACCTTCCAGCCAGCAAAAAATGGCATGAATACCTGCCTTCAGATTACGCAGCTGGGCAAACTGATTTCGGTTCGCGCCCTTACGAGACAAGCTTTCCAATGTGTTGTGATAATACGTCTCCAGGCACGCCCCGCTGACTTGCCTGTGTAGGCTGTGGATCAAGTCAATCCTTTTTTCAGCTTTGAAACAGAAACCTGCCGCCGAAAACAGGTTGCATCGATTGCGCATGGACAGTTTCTGCCAGCCCAGCCTGTCCAGCCAGCGCTCCTCCTCACGACAAAACCGGGCAAGTAGTTCTGTTATCGCCGTGAACATCTCTACATTTTTACGGTCTACCCCGAGCAGACCGGCGGCGAAGCGTTGGCCAATCATATACAGAAACCCGGGCACTGTGTGCTCAAGCACCAATGACAGCAAAATGACAGACGACAACAGCCGATTATCGCACAGCAATACTTTGAACGGACCAGCCAAAAAAACCGCATTGCCGATTGTCCTGATGGCCTGTGGACCCTCGCTCATCATCTGATGAAAGCGTCGAAAATCATCTTCCGTGATGATTGGTAGCTTGCGCTCCCGGCATGTCGCATGACAGTTTTCAAAGAATTCCCATCTCACTTCACCAAGTCGCGCAAAACTCTTAACGCATTGCGGCCAGCACGCACCGGAGGTCATGGGGGACAGTGATACCGGCTCTTTGCTGAACGCGTGCAGACGTTGGGCTGGCCCCTCACAGTGTGCTGAATCGTTTGCCAAAAACTGGTGCGCTGATGCACTCTCTGACCGGGCACCGTTTTTTTTTAGCCGTGCATTGCTTTTGTACGACTTTTGTTGTTTACACCCGGATCTGCGCCGGGTTACCACCTGCCACGGACCATCACCGTCCTCAGTTTCTGGCCCAGGTTCAGGCTGGCGAACGGTGGGTAACCGATCAGCGACAGCAAATAACTCACTGACAGGGCGAGCACTGTCAGTGGGCCCGGCGCACGAGCGCTGGCCAATAGCTTTAGCTGGCAAACCGGAAGCGGCTTGCCCGTGGTCAAACGTTGGACATACAGAGGGAGTTGGGTTGGCTGGAGCTGGTTGATGATCTGCACGAAGGCCCGGAGAGTGACCAGGCTGCGAAGATGCCAAATTCACGGTTAATCCTCACGGCTGAGTTCTATCCAGGTTTAGATACCTGGTGTTGCTGCCAGTTCCCTGCCCGGGCCCCCAAGATGGGATTTATGGAAGGTGTTGCAAAAGGGCTTAAACCCCGATCCTTGCTACTCGCCTTAATTACTGATGAAAGTAGGAATCGGCTGCGGGATGAATATTCGTCTTCGAGGTTGTCGCAAAGAGCATAAAAGCTTCGAACCACGAAGGACACCAAGGAAAAGAAAAGCTCTTCTTTGTGCTCTTCGTGGTTCCCTTCTTTTCAGAGCCTTTTGTGACAACCTGGCTTTACGACTTTTTCCCCAGGTTGAGGAAGCTCCCATGTTTTGCAGCAATCTTGTCGGCCACTTTGCCAATGGTGTCGGTCAGGCCTACTTTGTGGCGAATGTACAGCAGGTTAGCAAAATGTTGCCAGCTTTTGGTGACACAGCCATCTTCGACCAGGAAGCCCAGTACTGCAGTCTCACCGACAAAATCCTTAAACTTCAGGCCACTGGTTTTCATAGCGGTGACGATGTGGCCCATCCCCCCCCTGAAAACGACTGCGGTCGCAGACATTGCAGCGCCCGAGAAGGTCAAAAGAGCATCGAAAGGCACTGATTAGGAGTTGTCTTTAAATACTTTCCATCAGGACGCTACCCGCCGCCCGCAAAAGCCCAATCGCTTGTGCTTTTGCGGGCAGGTCCCTGGAAATGTGGAAATTACTTCAGGACAATTCCTTAAGACACGGCGCTTCAGGATCTGACAGGTTGGACAACTTTCACAAAAATTGCTCCAGTGTCTTCGACTGCCCGGATCACTGTATCCAGTGTACCGGGATCGGTGAGCCCGGCCTTATGGCGAAAATGGAGCAGATTGGAAAAGTGCTGCCAGCTCTTAATACAACTTCCCTCTCTGACCAGAAAACTCAGCACTGAGGTCTGTGCGGCAAAATGTTCAAACTTCAGACCACTGAACTTCATCGCATTGACGATGTAGCCCAGCGCTCCCTCAAAGCGATTGCGATCAGCCGGCTCGCAACGCCCTAACACGTCCACAGCAAGGCGGTAAGCCTCGATGAGATGGTCATTATTGTTTTTCGCCTCGTACAGACGAAGCAGGTTCATGGCAATCTGTGAGTCCAACTGATTGCGCTTGCGCCGGTGCCCCGTGCTGTTGCCGGGATAGAGCGCCCTGATACGACGGAGTTCATCGATGGCTGGTGCATAAGCACCAAAACGCGCCAGCAACTGGCCCTTTTGACCAGACAGATTGCTATTGGTGAACGGCGTTTTGAGCAGGGTGTCAACCGCTTTACTCTGGTCACCGGCCAAAAAATGCCATTTGGCCAGCTCAATTGTCCCGATCTCTGCGTGATTCGGACTCAAACGCCACCCTTCACCATGAATCTTGTCAAAGGACTGAACATGCTCCTGGATCTCCTGCGGGGATGTTTTCTTAAGCTGACAACACAGCCGCCAATAGACAGACTCCCGCAGTTGCAGATTAAGATGGGCAACCGTGTGACGCCGGGACTGATCCAACCTGGCATGATTGCGAAACGGTGGCATATAGCTGTGCATAAACTCACGACAGATAGCCAGTTGACCCTCGATGGTTGAGCTGTATTGATTCCAGGTCTCAGTGAATTCAGAACTGTCCCGTTTGTACGAGAGATCCTCGCACTTCGAAAGCAGCCCTTCGAGCAGCCTTAGTCTTAACTCAAAAGCGAGATTACTCAGTGCATCCAGGGGCACGATGTGTTGCAGCAGGTTTCTGAGCAGGTCAATGGTCCTGTTGTAGCCCAGGTGACGGTTTAGATAATAGGAAAAATACACTGTCCATTGAACCATGACCCGAAACACATTCACCATCATTTTGTCCAGCGGATTGACTTCAACATCACCCAACGCGGCCATCACGCTCTCAACCATGTCAGCAAACTCGACGATCCAGATGCTGTCATTGTCCTGCAGATCGACATCGAAAAACTGGTGTTCAAGCCAATAAAAATTTGCCCTGAGGACTGACCTTAGCTTATAGAGCCATGTTAACCACCCTCCGTTATCCGCTTGCGGCATTTCGGCCATGACCACATGAAAGTGCTCAACCAGCCATGGTCTGTCGCACCTCTGGTTCAACTCCCTGACCATGTCCAGCCGGTGACTCTTTTTGAAGATGAAAGCGATGGTGGTAAACAGATCACATTTGTGCAGAGCTGACAGTCCCTGCCACCAAAAGCGCTCCAGATAGCGTTCATCTTGCCTGCACAGCACAGTAAATTGCTCAGCAATGGCAGATAAATTAGTACCCCTGCCGGGATTGACAAACGTCAACCCATTGATAAAACACTCATGCAGCTGGCGCAGAAAGCCAGGCTTAACGTCCTCAAAGATAAGCGACAAAAGTATAATAAAAGGTGCTGCGGTGCAGTGAGATAGAAGCACCTTGAATGGCGCGGCCAGAAAAAAGATGTCCTGTGGCGTGATTGCCTCTGGCCCGCGCATCATTATCTTTTGAAACTGGGCAAACCCCTTCTTGCTAACGTCGACACAGGCACCAGGCTGTCCACACTGCTGTAAATGTTTTTGATGCCTTCTCATACTGTCGAAGAAGACTGTATCACTTATTTTGCCCAGATAGTCAAAACTGCGAAGACACTCTTGCCACTGGCGGTCAGAAACGTTTGCCGCCAGGCAGATGGGCCTGTTACCCACGGGAGGGCGTGGCCTGGCGGTATCCTCTGTGCTGGCCTGAGCGGTAGCGAAGGAAGCTACCTTGCCCTTGCTCACTGCGCCACGGGTGTCAGGGCGGACAGCCGTTTTGATATATTGGTGTTGGTTGTGCTTGTTACGTTTATGGCGATTGTTGCGGTAGGAAACGACGTGCCACTCCCCCTCATCGTCATTCTCAGCGGGCAATCCTGATTGCGGGCAAGGGAGTTGGTGATCGTCACATAAGTCATTGCGACCGCCACTGGCGACACAACCGCGCTGGTTAATCGCTTTGCCTTCTTCTGAACAAGGCTCAACTCTGACTGTTAAATTGTTGGGCGGCAACTGACTCTGCCCGTCAGGCGGAACCGGACTTTGGCAGACCGGTAAGCAGGTCAGAAAATCTGATCGTCCATTTAACAGCTTGGAGTCCATACTCCGCGACCCTTTTCATTGATTTATCTTTTTGGATAGCTGCCGTTTTTTTTAGTTCCCTGGTTGATGGCTGACACAGTCGACGGGCTGAAGCGCCTCTGCCCGGGAGACGCTATTCGCATGACAAAAGCAGCCGGATCCGGCTGGTTGCATCACATCAGCTGGAAATCACTGCCCAGCGCTTCCACCAGTGTGGCACTGACACCGGCACCTAATTCACGGGCAAACTTTTCCAGGCGCTGTTGATCATCTTGTCGGCATTTGAATCATACTGTTGC
>JAQFVO010000078.1 GCA_027942505.1 Endozoicomonas sp.
CTCAATAGATGAAGAGGCCATTTCATTTTTAACGACTGTTTTAATACCAAGCGGGTCCATGCTTTTCACCCTCTCCTAATAACATAGGTCTGTTAACACCAAATCAAAGACATCTTTCTAATTGGACTGTTCTTAAAACAATTGGTTCCATCCATTTGCTGGTTGCCAAATATGCATCGGGAGGCTGATAAAAATAGTCAGATGATTTGGCGGTATCATGCCAACGAATATTGCACTCGTTGCGGTTTAATCAAGAGTCTCAAGTTTCTCCATAAGCTACTAACCAACACGGAACTAATAACTTTACAAACGGTCAAAAAAGTCTTTTTCGAATTATCTTAACTGCAACTGTATCTTCGAAGAGAGATAATAAGCATGGACGATCTGAGTACAAAAACAGCAAACAAACAAGAAAAATTATTTTTCCCTGCTGGAAGTAATTTCGTTTTTAACAAGGATGCTGACAGCAGAGTCGTTTTTGCCAGAGAAGTTTGTAGAAGAAAAGAGGTAACGAAGACTGGCGTTGGTGCCTCGAAACATACCATGAACGTAAATTCAGGCTGCCAGCACAGAAATGTAACAGTCGAAAATACACCTTTGTTAATCACACAGAGCCCACTGCTGACTCAGCCCACTGAGCCTCAGGAAAAACCTCCAAAAAGAGATAAAGCCGACACTGAATCACGCAATTCGCCGGTCATTGATAAATCGTTGATTGACTCCAGTGACGTAGCTAAAACTACCTTGCTTCAGAGTTATCGTATCTCGTCCGGGGTCATTGCCCGACCTGTTCACGGTCTCCAGCACAGTTGCCGGACCGCAATCTGGGCGTTATCCATACTGCAGCTGCGTAAACAGCAGCACGCCCCCCGGGCGCTGGCATTTCCTGACCACATGGTGCCACTGCTGATCAAAGCCTGTCTGTTTCACGACTTTGGCCGGGATGACACCGCAGAGTGGAAACAAGCCAGTGCTGACAACCTGAGAGAACACCTGCGTAACTGCGGCGTGGAGCAGTCCCTGGCCTGGCAGTGTGGTGAAGCCATCTGCAACAAGGATCACCCGGACGCCTGCCAGCGTCTGCCAGAGGCGATACAGACTCTGCGCTCTCTGCTCCATGATGCGGATAAGCTGGATGATATACGCGTAAGAAGATGCTTTTACATGGACAGGCTGGAGTGTTTTGCTGCTTGTCAGGATGATAACTGCCGCGAAAGCTGGCGCTTGCTGGCCACCGAGATCTGCAAGGTGATTGCCCATCAGGGAGACCTCCGGGCTCCTATAGCGTTACACAACAGTGAGGCAAGTGACGAACAATTCTTCAGCATCGATACAGCCAGCTGGTGTGAGGACACTAAAAAGCAGTGGGAACACCATCCTGCGCCATTATGGCACCAGCTCTTTACCATAGGTGAGCAGTCCGATTTTATCCGGGGGTTGATTACGCCTTACACCGAAGAATACCTGGCAGAGCCACCTGAATCGACCTTCTCACTGGCGCAACTCAGCCTACACAGTAAGGATACGAAGGAGTGCCAGAGTAGCTGGCAAAAGGGTCTGTATCGCGACCCCGTTAACCAACAGTTTTATGCCATCAAAGAAACAAGCTGTGAGCTAAGTGCCCGCAACCAGGTACTGATGGCCAATCTCGCCCGACTGCTGGGCATCACAGTACCTGAGAGCTTTGTCCATCAGGAGCAGGGTCGTTTTTATGTGGTCAACCACATCGCCAGTGAATGGCCGGGTAACCTCAAAGGTGGGCAAGAGGTACTGCAATCGCTCTCTTCAGAGCAGTGGGCCAGATTAATGCTGGTTAATGTCATTGTGGGTAATGAAAGTATGGTCAACAGTGCCTGGGAGGGCATTGAACTGACCCCGGAAGGTGAGCCGGTGATGTTCCACTGGGACTACGCCGGGCTGGCTACACGCTACCTGAGCCCTGACGAGCCCGGCACACGAAAGCCCGCCCCCGGCACAGATAATTTTTCCTCCATGCCCGTGCTGCTGAAAAAACTGCGTGATCCCCGAGCTCCCGTAATGAACTCATTCCCAATCAAAAACCCCTGCGGTGACATTCTGTCCCGATTGAGCGATGACTTTCTCGGCCAGGCCCTGCGAAAAATTCTCCGCCAGGTTGACTGGCAAGCCCTGGACCGGCTGATCGAACACAGGGGTTTTCTGCCCGGTGACCGCAGCTGGCTCAGACAGACTATACACGATCGCATTGCCTGGCTGACGACCCGATTACCCAACAGTCTGGAGGAAGCGGAGCGGGTATCCATGGCTGAGTATAAGGCGATAGAGGCAGCGGGTATTCGCGGCGGCTGGCTGCCCGTCAAAGGCCAGGATATCCGTGACGGACAGGTTTGCATCAGCCAGTTACTGGATGCCAATGACCAGCCAATAACCCGGATGACCCTCAGGTTGTCCCGGTCAGCCGGCAACAGACTGGCTGATAACCTGGCCCTGGAGCGGGGATTGCACCATCTGGCCAGTAAGGCTGGGCATATCAGCGATAACCTTCATGACCAATTCCGCGACTGGCGTAGCGACCTGACCAGCCTGACCGATGAGTGTGATGCCATGGCGAAGCAGTTAGCCAACGATATAGATCGATGGCACCCAGAGGACTACAACACCATTAACAGGACCGTGGTGACTTTGCAGGACATTGTTAAAAAGTGCCAGGCATCCGCCGACCAGCCGTCTATTGAACCACTGCCAGAAATCCACCGCCTGCCTGCCCCTGTCTTTCCGGCACGAGTCAGTTCAAGAGTGACCGCAGAGGCTGAAGCAACCGTACAACTGGCTCAATTCAGCCACGGTTTTGCCAGACTGACAGGCGAGAACGTAAGTTATTTTACCAGGCACCAACTTGATGATGCCAGAGTGGCTGTCTCACCGATACGCAGGATTGAACTTAAAGCAGACGTCGAGGGAGGCAGCATTGAGTTTTTTCCCCCCAATCTTCCCAATGCCCTGACCTTCGAACATAAACTGACAATCACCTTGCCAGGACACAGTAAAGCCGTGGTTGAGGCGTTATTTGAGGAGCTGGGCGGACTGGGCATCCATGGGGAACGGCCCAATACGCAAGATCTGGAAGAGCGATGGCTGGACGCCCTGGCAGACTACCATGGCTGCCTTGGTGATATGAACCGTGTTGCGGCAGCAGACGACAGTACCCCGGTAAATACCAGCAAAAAGAAATTTCTTAACCAGCTTCTGCAACCGAGTGACGACACTATGCTCGATTGGGAAGTCCATTGCCGTATTCGTGCAGGACGCCTGGTGTATTATCGGCCGGGGTTACCCCATGGCATTATGACCAACCCCGCCCGGGGGTTCTGCTTTGGACACAACATAAACTATTTTCCAGACCGACAACGGGACATTGAACAGGTAGTGATCGATAGCCTGAAAAACGAAGGTGCTTTGACTTCCTTCGGGCGACGTACTGATATCGGGATGCAACCGTTTGGCAATGCCAGGCATATGGTCAAGAGAGTAAAGTACGACACTAACTATGTGTTTTCTCAACTTCGGCCGGTTAATCCGACGGATGAGCAAGAGGAAATGTTCAGGAAAAAATGTGAAGAGGTCATATCGATGGTGTTCAAACCTGAAACCATTGGCCGTCTGGATGGCACTGTTTTTGCCAGTCTCGATCACCTTACCCCGCCATATCCCGAACTGGACGCCCGAACACGTACTCTGAGAATCATTGCCAGATCAACAGATGACTACCAGAGAGTGGTTCAGGGAGGGATGGAGCAGGAGACTCGTTTTTCCAACCCTCTGTCCTTGCCTGATGAGTTAGAAAGAATTAAGTTCAGCTCTCTTGAAGATCAGTTCCATATGTTGCATACGTTGCAGCAACGCTATAGCCACTGGCCCGACGGGCGTGCGCTGGAACAGCTTTGCCAGAAAACCTGATGAGCCTGCCACTGTGGGGTTGTCCCTAAATAGCTTGCACATTTCCTGAGACGCTACCCGCCGCCCGCTCCCCGCAAAAGCACAAACGGCTCGTCTTTTGTGGAATGCCTCCTGAAATATGGAAATTATTTCAGGGCAGTTCCTATGAGTTAACCAGTGAAAACAGCAAGGTTGAAAAAACATCAAAACACTCATCAGGCTTTTTGTGAACAGGGCACTCAGTTACTGTTTGAGCAAAACCCACCACGGCCGCAGTCACCATGCCAACGTTAGCACCAATCGCAGCCAAGTCGATCACGTAATCCGAAAGTTTGTTGTCCTGACCATCATTCACCAATTTTTAGACAGGTTCAGTGATTACAGAAATGGTAGTACCATTGCGCACCCTATCGGAACGAGTAAACCAAGCAGGCAGAACAACGTTATCCACGAGGAAAAGATGAACCCGGCAACAACACTTGCCACGGCCGCAGTCACCATGCCAATGTTGGCACCGATCACAGCCGAGTCGATCACGTAATCCGAAAGTCTTTTGTTCTGACCATCATTCACCAATTGGTAGACAGGTGCAGTGATTACAGAAATGGTAGTACCTAGCACAGCACCAACCACACCTGCGACGGAAAAACCAAAGGCCAATGCGGCTGTAGCCGGGGCAAGTACCACGCGGCCAACTTGAGAGAGAGCGTTAAAGCCCTTCAGCGCACTGCTTAGCGCATAATCTGACAGAGGCCTGGTTGGCACCTCGCACCCCAGAGCGTACCTATCTGCTTTGTAAATCGCCCCACCTAAATAGCCAACAGCCCCACCCAATGCACCACCAATCAAACCAAAAGGGTGGCCTGAGATTTCATAAACTTGCTGCCAAAAAGATTTGAAATCACTAGACACTTCGCGCCCGGCAAACAGGACCCTGGACCGAAAAGAGTCGTTATTTGTTTGATGGTCAACACCTGGACCTATTTTGCTCTCAAAACCCGCATCCGATTGAAATGAACATGGGTGCAATAAACTTACTGAATTCACTTTTGACACTCCTCCATGAATTTTTAACTAATTTAAAACAGTCAACATGGCATTGAAATGACAGTAGGGACAGAATCGGTAACCAATGAGTCAGGTACGAGTAGCGGCGCCATTGAACGGTGCCAATGGTGTGATAAACGTAGATTGAAAAATGGCCATCCTCATCGTATTAGTACCAATATTCACCAGCCTCAGCAGGCAAAATGGCAGACTTGTATCCCAGACCGATTGAGGGTGTCGCAAGCAAAGGGTTGCCATCCCCCGGCCATCATCCACGTGGAGGCAGAGATTCATTAAGACTTTTGCTAAAACAGGAAATTATTTCTGCACGATTACCGGGCGAAGCAAATGCCTCACTGTTGAGGCATTGGTATCACGCTACAACCAGTCCGGCCTGGATTCGACATATTTACCGCCGGGAAACAGAGCGCAGGCTACACATACGACGGCCAAAAATAGTTATGAACGAACAGTGACCGGCAGGGCAAGAGCCCCGTCTCTTCAGACAACTCTTTTTTTCTTCTCAAGCCATGAAGGCTCACTCATTATGTACTGAGTAGAGACAAACGATGTGATCGAAGTACACGCAATAATCAACGATCCATATGGAATGAGGAGCGAACCGGCACTAGACGCTGCACTTGCTGCAGCAAACATGGCAACATAGGAGCCAATCACAGCACCATTGATAACGTAATCCGAAATATTTTTTGTCTGTGAATACTCGCCCTTATAGCGCTTCACCATATTGTACACAGAAGTACCCACAACAGTTATGGTGGCCCCTAACCCTGCACCGGCGACTCCCGCGACAGAAAGTCCCCCTAGCAATGTATAAGCAGCTGGAGTAAGCACCATGCCGACAAGATTACAAGCAGCATGACGAGTTTTGTTTGCAGCCTTTACCGCATAATCTGACAGTGGTCTGGTCTGCTCTGCGCGCCCCAACGCCTGCATGCCTGCTTTATAGACCGCCCCGCCAACATAGCCAGCACCTGCGCCCAATGCTGCCCCGACCAGACCAAAAGGCTGACAAAGGGCAATACGAGAGAACCCTACAACGAAATAAAGTTTATTGTAAACGTCACGTCCGGCAAACTTAACTCTCGATCCAAAAGAATCGACATGTGGAATCTCATAAGATTTCTCACTACTCAAACCGAAGTTCGAGACAGATGAACCCTCAGATGGACAAGCTGGCAATGACATTGTGATCTCTCCATAAATTAAAAAAAATTGCAATAGAACAATAGAACGACCACCACGACATTAAAATAACTATGTGGTCAGAGTCGCTAACAGATAATTAGTCATAGACAACGTTAGCAGTAAGAGCAGCCACACTGGGAAGATATTAAGGAACCTCAGAGCATCAGGGGAGTCAGAATACCAGGCACTCGTCACTCCCTAGATGTCAATTGTCGTAAAAAGCAAAAAAGCCTTGAACCACGAAGAACACGAAGGTCACAAAGGAAAAGAAAAGCTCTTCTTTGTGTGCTTTGTGGTTCCCT
>JAQFVO010000111.1 GCA_027942505.1 Endozoicomonas sp.
GGGGCATGAGATTCCCCCCGAGCTGCAAGCCCGGGCAGAAGCCAGAAAGTCTTTGCAGGCTCGTGCCGAACAGCGCCAAGCCTCCCTTTCGGGCGACCGCTCGGAACAAGAGAGCGGTGACATTTTACCGGAGTCTATCCGTCAGCTATTCCCCAACCGCTTTGTGCTGGATGCCCAGATGGGGTGGATTCCGGAGGGCTGGGAGGTTAAGGATATTGCATCCTTTTCGGTGAAAATATCAAAAGGAACTACGCCTCGTAAGCAAGACATCGAAAATGCTACATCCTCTCCAATTATCCCTTTCATCAAAGTGAAAGATATTTCGGAAAATGGTGTTATTGGTGTGCAAAACTTGGAACTGATTCCTGAAGATATCCACCATAAACAACTCAGACGATCAATTCTTAATGAGCATGACGTCCTATTCACAATTGCTGGCACCATTGGACGGGTTTCTTATGTTCATTCAGAATTGGAAAATTCAAATATCAATCAGGCTGTGGCATTCATTCGGACAGAAAGCGCCACTATTAGCCAATTCCTATATTTCTTATTGAAGACTGAGGCTATCCAGAACAAAATTTCCAGCAAAATTGTTCAGGCGGTTCAAGCTAACGTCAGTTTGGGAGAGTTAGGAGCCGTCAGGTTTATTGCTCCAACAGAAGCTGTGCTAGCTAGCTGGTACGAAATTAATAGTGCCTGTTTTGCTAAAACTCTAAGCCTAAGAAGTAGTAATGCTTCCCTTTCAAAAATACGGGACACCCTACTCCCCAAGCTAATCTCTGGCGAACTACGCCTGCCAGAAAGCACCAGCGTAGCCTCTCAACAGGAGACAACAGCCGCCTGATTTCGGTAAACCACAAAGCCCACGAAGTCCACAAAGAAAAAGCTGTTAAACCTTTGTGCTCTTCGTGACCTTCGTGGTTCAAAAAAGGATGGTAGAGACAAGATGAAGTTCACAGAAGAACAACTGGAAAAAGCCATTATTCAACTTCTGGGCCAGCAGGGTTACCCGCACTTTCCCGGTGATGCGATTACCCGTCAGCCAGAACAGGTACTGATCAAGGATGACCTGCGGCAATACCTGGCCAACCGCTATCAGTCCTACGATATCACCGAGGGCGAAATAGAGTCTGTTATCCGCCAGCTGGAAACCCTGCCTGCCAGCGATCTGTACGACAGCAATAAACAGTTCTGTGAATGGCTTTCTGATGGTTTTAATCTCAAGCGGGACTCTTTTTCTGACAAGATGGGCAAAGGTGGCGTTAAAAAACAAGACGTCCATATTCATCTGATCGACTTTCCTGCTCAAAACACCGTTCGCACTGAGCCTGTCGAAGTGCGTGAACACCAGAGTCCGGAGTATGCACCCTTCGACTCCGCTCAGGGTGAACGGGGTTCGGTGCAGGATAAACGAGGTGTGGCTCGGGGTGAACGGGAGCAAGACCACAATATCTACAAACTGGTCAACCAGCTGGAGATTGAAGGCCGGGAGACCAGCCGCATTCCCGATGCCAT
>JAQFVO010000125.1 GCA_027942505.1 Endozoicomonas sp.
TGATTGCTTGGTGAAAGCATCCAGCATGGAGACCAGACCACGGTCGTAACTGTAGCCATCAAAGTTAATCATGGTATCAAAATCATCAATCACCATGGTGAAATTGCGGCCAGATTTATGGTGACTCCGTTCTGAAAAGGCCCTGACCAGTGGGGTACGACGGTCTCTGGATTTGACCACTTCTTCGGCAGAAACGTAACTGCAAAAAGAGCCAAAGTCTTGCTGAACTAATGCGGCCAGGGTTGACTTACCGCTACCAGGCGGCCCCTGGATCAACATGCGCAACACGGAGGCTTTTGGATCCCGGAGGAAGCGTTTCAGTGCGTCTCTCAGGTTACCTTCGGTTTCGGGCGGATATCCACCGGTGGTATAATTTTTTGCTTCCAGGGACATAAAAGCACTTTTGCCAAACTGGGGCTTGATCGTTTGCAGTGCCAGATCAAAATCACTGGCATTCAACTCGAATGTTGTCAGGTTGCTGATGGCCTGGGGGGAAAAGTACATATCTTTCTCACTTAGCCCCTGTGCCCTGCGAAGCGCAGAAACTTTGGCACTGTCGATCAGTGAGACCAGCTCGGCGCCGGTGAAACCAGTTGTTTTTTCCGCCAGATAGTCAAGGTCAACATCAGGATGAAACATGCCGCTGGCACGCAACTCTTTGGACTGAATTTCTAATATCTGCAGACGCTGCTGTTCATCAGGCAGGCTGAATTCCATTTTCATGTTCATTCGCCCCGGGCGCATCACTGCCGGGTCAATCAGGTCGAGTCGGTTGGTGGTGCCGAACACTATCACGTTATTCTTTTTATTCACTCCATCGAGGCAAGTCAGAAACTGGGTCACCACCTTGTCTGCGGTCCCCGTGGCGTCAGAAACACCTCGCCTGGGCAGCATCGCATCAACTTCATCGATCAGAATCAGGAAAATAGTATTCGGGTCTTTTTCTGCGTCGGCAAATATCTCCCGCACTTTGCTCTCGGACTCACCAACATAACGATTAAACACCTCTGGCCCTGAGCGGACCACAACTTTCACAGGAAAGTTATTATCCCTGAGCAGCGACTCCAGTACTCGGACAAACAGGGTCTTGCCGGTACCAGGCGGCCCAAAGAGCAACCCACCCCGGGAGATGCTGGACAAAGACATTTTCTCTTGAAGTTCTGCCGGCAGCAGCCTGGGCGCAATAATCTCATTAATAAATTGTTGTATATATTTATCCACACCGCCGATGTTGTAGCGTTCACCACTGAAATCGAATCTGGACGCCAGTTTTTTATCATCGACGGTAATAAATGCCGCGTCGGAAAGCGACACTTGCTGGCTGACAGCTTTGGTTAGTTCAATGGTTACCTGGGGCGCTTCGGCCAACAGGCCACCGCCCTCCTCAGCTATTACGCTCGATTGCAGCCGAACCTGGGCAGAAAAGACATGCTCACCATCTTGGAAAAGATAGCTGTGGTTATCAGCCAGAACGCAGCCGGATTCGCGGACTCGCTTGAGAAATGATTTGCGCAGACCAGATGAGGACTTTTTCACTTGCTCTTTGACGTTATCGATGCCGTTCTCACTGCAAGTGTAAGCCCTGGAAATCACCAGGGTAACTTTATCCCAGCAGCGAGCAGGCGGTTCTTCACGTGGAATCAGCGTAACCCGCTGCACACCACCGTCTCGCAATCCAAAATTCGTACGCATCCCGCTACTAACATGGAGAAAATCAGTCAGTGCATCGCTGCGTTTTGCCACCCTGACAGTAAAATTCTTAACGCTGCCGGCCCGACCCTCTACACGCAGTTGCGCATACATGGTCGGTAAAGGCATCTCTGAATGAATGTAAACCAGGTTGAAATCTTCCCAGTCAGTTTGCACCTTGGCCACTCTCAGGCTCAGCCCCTTGTTCGCAAAGTCTGCCGGGTCTGGTTCTGCGCAGGTGACGGACATATCAACCAGGGATTCCCGGCGAACGGCTGGCATACCTGCTGTAGCAGCACTCATCCGGGCGATTGCGGCACCAACCCCATCCGGACTCTCTGTTGCCACGCAACGACGGCCATTGTTATCGGCCACGTTCTCTTGAAGATGCCTGTACCCCATGGTCACAGGACCCCTGCTGCTCCCCCTGCAGAAGATATTCGAAAACACACCGACTCCTTAACAGCCATTCCCGCTGAACACACAATTCCTATCCAACGAACAGGCCATTCAGCCAACCGTTTTTCAAGGCCGAGCGA
>JAQFVO010000134.1 GCA_027942505.1 Endozoicomonas sp.
ACCGCAGCGACAGGTTGCCGTCCGGTATGAAATCCTTGGCAATGGCCCTGAAATCGCCGTATTCCGCACTTGGCACACTGTCGATAAGCTGCATCATCTTAATGTTCTTGATGGTCCGATTATCCGCGCAACGAAACTCTCCGGGTTGCGTGTCGTCTTTATCGAATGATTCGCTCCATAAGCCCTTGAATAAGAGCACATTACCCAGCGTAAGCACCATGTTGGAGCGCATTACCGGGCACATCTCGGTGAAGATACCGGTGATCTGGTTCTCTGTTTTTTTTCTGATCAGGTCGTCTGTTGCGTCGGCAACGCCATGACAACTGACGGTCTCAGTCTCAACACTGTAGGACTCCCGCAGTACTCTATCGAATGCCGGATTCTCTCTGTGCAGGGATGACAGCAAAAAGTTGGTACTGACCACGCAAGGGTGGTCGCCTGATGCGTAATGTCTGCTGGTTTTACCGAACAGGTCGTGAATATCTTTTTCCAGCGCTGGGGTCAACGAGCCTTCCGGCAGGCCAAGGGCTGCTTCCTTCCTGCTGTTGCCTATGGCGGCCAGTATCATGCCCAATAAAGGCTCCAGGCTGACCTGAGAGAAGGCATGGCTGGCATTGACCGGGCCAATGGATAGCTGGGCAGAGAGTTTTTTCAAACACTTACGCACAATGTCGTCGGCGCTGGGTGTATTTTCTGTCTGGCTGGTTGACTGCGTTGCCAGTGCAGTGGGGGCAACGGTGGCAGAAGGCAAACTGGTTGGGGTCATATGACGGGCCTCATATTTTTGCCCCTTTAGACCCGCTTTGCCGGGAAAAATTCCTGAACAGGGTCAATCGGTCAATTTTTCCCCGTCTACCCGCCGCCCGCAAAGGCCCAACCGTTTGTGCTTTTGCGGGCAACGGGCAGCGGGTAGCGCCCCTGGAAATGTGGAAATTATTTCAGAAAAACTCCCTAAAAGTCGTTGATACCCGTTGCAATGATCTGTCGGCGAATGGCAAGGCGCTCCTCTGCGGTCATGGTGGCCATGTGTTGCCACTGTTGGGGGATCGTGTCGCGCAGTTGGTCAAGCAGCTGTTTGGCCTGTGGGGCAGAAACGGTCTCCAGCCACTGCAACCAGCGCAGATCGATAGTCGCTTCGTGCAGATCGAGTAGCCGGCGGTGGATTGCCAGTGTCGCCGGGCATGGGCTGGCGGCCGGGTAGATATAGACCACATCGCCTTCACGCCCATCGGTGGGGTCAAAAGGGTCGGCCGTTGGCATGCGCCCATGCCACTGCATGTAGCCATCGGCACCAGAGCGCCAGAGGTACAGCCC
>JAQFVO010000136.1 GCA_027942505.1 Endozoicomonas sp.
GCAATAACTTCTATATTCATTTTCAAGGCAGGGTCAATTAGCGTCGAATTCATGTACCAGCAATCGGTTAACAAGCCCAATGCTCGCCCCTTTACTTCCTGACTTAAGTAGCTAACCACCTTGAGCAGGGCAATGGCAATTCTCAGCTTGCTGGTATTGCCCGACGAAGGAGTCGGAAATGAGATAACCGGTATGGCGGTGTACACTTCGTCTGCAAGACGTTCAAATATCACGGCCAGAGTGACCCAGCATTGCCCCCAGATATACGGCGGACGGTTACGCTTCTTGCTGTGTTGATGATGGGTACGGCATGCAGGGGCCTTGTCAGAAAATCGTTCAATTACCCAGTCATCCAGTGCAAGAGACACCGGTTCGCCCGGTGGAGATTTAGAACAGACCAAGCTGATCAGCCGGCGTGCCAGATTCTTCCATTGCCACTTTCCCTGGGAGATCCAGTGGTGATAGCTGCTCCATACACAATGAAAATCAATCGTCAACAGCGCCTGTGTAACGCACCCATCTCCCGAGAGCATGCAGCCGAATAGCAGTTCACAGAACGTTGGTACTGCAATTGGTGATAGCGTTCCGGCAAGAAAGGTTATATATAAAGCAAGTTCACCGAGGGTCTCTTGATGATCTGAGGTGAGCATGGCAGCCATCTCGAATTTGGTGTTTGAAGATGGTTGCTTTTAGCAGATTATTCGCTCATTGCCAGATGGACCATTGTGCCTTGAGAACTCTAAAGTCGAGTATGAGGTAAGACCTACCAAATATCCGGGGATATGGAGTTTTAATGTATAAAATAGTGTTCTGTACAGACCAAAAGCTAATGAGGTTTGAAATTTTTTTTCTGAGATTTTTTTTATTATTCCTAATTTGGTGTCATTCTTCGTCCAGAGCATAACATGTTCAGACTTTTCTTGTGGAGTCAGGGATTTATCATATCCCCCCATCAGGACACCTGAATGTTTGTTATTAATGGTTATTACAGCAATGTTTACACTAACACTTCCCGGATCAATTTTGCTTCTCTTTTTGATGGTGTTTCCTATTAAGAAGTTTATTGATCCTCTAAA
>JAQFVO010000162.1 GCA_027942505.1 Endozoicomonas sp.
AGTGTAAAATTGCGAAATACAAACCTTCAATGGAAGTCTCATCCTCAAATAGCCAGTGATGAGTCAAGGGTACATACGATTAATAATGTGCTTAATTGGGTCCATCAATCTTTCGATCCTGACCAAGCCATACCGCTTACTCTAATTTCAATAGGTGCAGGTAATCTTTTGATGGAGCAGTTGATTCACCTCAACTTAGTCAAAATGGGTGTTCCTGAGCAATATATACGTTGGTACTGTATTGATACATCCTACCGAAAAGATCTTGATAAAAATACCGGGATGTTTGAATCATTTAGAAAGTCGAGAGAGAGCTTCTCTGAAAATAAAGATAAAGACTATGCCCGATACTATTCAACCGTCAATGCCTATCTATCTAAATCAATAGGTTCGGGCAAATTGTGCGTTCAAGCAAGAGCCAATACCCATATTTTGTTGCTAACATTTGATCCGCCAACACCTCTTCAAGGAAGCGTACCAGAAGGTTGCCTAACTCTAATAGGGCAACCGACTACGCCTGATAACGCTAATACGGTTTTTTTTGTTTTTTCGGCAGCAGAAGATAAAGAACAACTTGAACGGTTAAGTCAGAGTTGTGGTGCTTCCTGTCCATTAGGAATAACTCATGGTGTGAGACTTTGTTTCGATCAAAGAAAGATCAGGTTCACCCTCTCGAAGGAGTTAGAAGTCACTCCATTTGGCCAGAAATTAAAGTCATTGCTGACAACTGTGTTTGAAAATACATCTCAGAAAGTCAGAGAGGGATCAACTGCTGAGCAGATTCAGTATCTACAACTTGTGTACAAAACTATCGCAGAAAAGTGTGCCATGAAGCATGGCTTGGCTGGTACAGTCTTGCCACTTTCAGAATACCAGGAAAGCGTCAATCAGCTGAAAAGATTCTTTTTTGATTCGCGTGAGCCTGGTTTGCCATCTGCTCATTTCAATCTTGAGAATAGCAAACCAACAGTTATTTCCTACCCCTCCTAAAAACGTGCTCAAACCTACTCAAAGTCATCTAAACCTGAGCATTTTGCACAAGACGCCAGCCAAACAGTGCTGCTGAGGGTTCACGTGTCGGAATCGCGCCGACAGGGCACAGTTAAAACGGGAGGGCCGCGTCAGTCTCGAAAAGAAAATCAGGGTTATGAAATATCTAGCCCCAGTTTTGACTCCAGCTTTTTCAAAAGGATATCGGGAAGTTATTTTGGGGTAAACTCTTAGCACAAATCATAAGTGTCCACCTCTTCCTGAGGTTCAGGCGAAGCAGGGGTTTTTCCTGCCATCGAAGAAGAGCCAGTGTGTTCCTTAGGATTCAGCCCCATAGGCTGAAGCGAAGCCTTCTTAGCTTCGTTGATCTGCATTTCATCTATTACCTTAATGGCATTGTTGAAACTTCTAATCCCTTCGTTATGATCATATGTTGACCACTTCTTGATACGATTAGTCAGTTCGGTACACAAATTAGATTGAGACGCCCTGGAGCTGATAAATTCATCAATAGTGGCCATTATGGCTTGAAAAGGATCTGGGAAACGTGCTTTTGTACTATAAAATTCATTCAAACTTAAGCCGAATA
>JAQFVO010000165.1 GCA_027942505.1 Endozoicomonas sp.
TGTCCCCTTCGTCTAGTGGCCTAGGACACCGCCCTTTCACGGCGGTAACAGGGGTTCGAGTCCCCTAGGGGACGCCAATTTGGGGCTATAGCTCAGCTGGGAGAGCGCAACACTGGCAGTGTTGAGGTCAGCGGTTCGATCCCGCTTAGCTCCACCATTTCTACAACCAGTCATCGCGACTGGTTTTTTTTTGCCTGAACAGGCTCCTAGAACGTCAACCCGCCATCAAGTTCCAGAATCCGCCCGTTGAAATAGTCGTTGGCAAAAATAAAGCCCACTGCGCTGGCAATCTCATCTGGCCTGCCCATACGCTGTAGCGGAATGGCTGAGGTCAGCTTGGCCCTGGCTGCACTTTTCATTGCGAGGGTCATGTCGGTCTCAATGACACCGGGGGCAACACCGGCGCAGCGGATGCCGAATCGAGCCAGCTCCTTTGCCCAGGTCATCGTCAGTGCTGCCACGCCGGCCTTGGTGGCGCTGTAACTGCTCTGGCCAAAATTCCCTGTTCTGGCAAGGCTGGACATATTGATGATGACTCCCTGCGAGCCGCTGGCGATCATGCTCGCAGCCACTTCACGGCCACAGAGAAATACCCCGGTCAGATTCACGTCAATCACGGCCTGCCACTGCTCCAGAGAGAGCCTGTCGGTCACTTCGCCATCGCGCGCCTTAACCAGCAGGCCGTCACGCAAGATACCGGCATTATTCACCAGTCCATGAAGTGATCCAAACTCATCCGTCGCCCTGCTGACCGCATTGGCAACCTCGGTTTCAGAGGTCACATCGGCCGCCAATGCCAGGGCCTGGGCACCTTGGGCGATGCACGTCTGTTCGGCCTGGTAAAGCTCTGGTGTGTCCAGGTCGATCAAAACCAGATTGGTACCGCGTTTTGCCAGCCACTCGGCGATGGCCAGACCGAGGCCTCTGGCGGCCCCGGTGATCACGATGGTTTTGTTGTCGAGGTTCATGGCAGACCTTACTTGTTTTTATGGGTGGCTGAATTATCGTGCGGCGAAACTACCCGGAAGACAACAAGCGACTGACAAAAATACAGGGAGTGTTGATATGCCTGGCCCAATTTCCGGCAGTGGACCAAAGGTATCCATGGATACAGGTGATAATGATGAGGTCCAAAAAGCCTCGTCAATGGAGTCAGTTCGCTACATGAGTCAGGTGTCTGAAGACGAAGGCTATCACTCTAATTCTGAAGCACAGAAAATCAGTGACCGAACCGTTCACGCCAACCCTTGTGAGCGACGTAAAAAAGCACTTGAAGACTTTCAAAAAGTGTTCCGTGATGTGCGCACGAAAACAAAAGCTGCCTGTACTGAGCTGAGAATTCGTCCGCAAAGTATGCCGCGATGGTACCAGGACCACGCTTATGGTGATGCTCGATATCCGGTTGCTTTTGTCAGGGGGCTGGAGCACCTGGCACCCGATAAGGCCGATGAGCTAAAGGAGAAGGTGAGATTATATCTGGCCGAAATCGAGACGCTTCTCCCTCTGGATGAAGGCTTTGAGGATGATAGTGCACTGGAGAAGGTGCCCTCCTGGGAGCTGATTCGGCTGATTGAGGCTAGAATCACCTACCACGTTTTACTTGGCGATGTTGAGGCGTCACAGCAGTTGGCTAGTGCCGCTGAGTCCCACTACAGAAGCAAGGATGAATTTATTTTTGCTCTTCAAGATGCGCTTTTCGATATCACTCGAAATCTGCGCCTCCCGGTCGGACCGAGGAGTGAGTAGAAAGTTGGTGGGATGGGGGAAAAACAGTATCTTTACGCTCTTGAAAAAAACGACGATGCCTTTATAAAAGAGGTTCTATTGAGTAACGGAGTCTTATATGCGCCTCCTTTTTCTGCTGTTCATTCTGTTCCCCATTCTGGAAATGGTGGTACTGATCAAGGTTGGCGGTGTTATTGGTGCCTGGAATACGGTCGGTCTGGTTTTTTTGTCGGCGCTTGCTGGTATTGAGGTGGTGCGTCGCCAGGGCTTTCGCAATGCGCTGAAACTCCGGGAGAAAATGGCAGCCGGTGAGCTGCCTGCCGTGGAAGTGGTGGAGAGTCTGGCCATATTGCTTGGCGGTGTGTTGATGATTATCCCCGGGTTTATTACCGATATTTTAGGGATTTTTCTGCTGATTCCCCCTGTGCGTCAACTGTTGATCAATCGCTGGCTGAAGATGAGCAATGTGGGGATCAGGCGTACGAACGTCTATGAGGCTGAGTATCACCGTGAGGATGACTGGCAGGGTGA
>JAQFVO010000193.1 GCA_027942505.1 Endozoicomonas sp.
GGACTTTGAAACTGGTCGGTCGACCCGGCAATGTATTCAGGAAAATCTGCTGGAGTGCCGCAGAGCCAAAGGCCAGAGCGTCCAGATCAGGCCAGCGGTCAATTTTTTTCAGCAGCTTATCGAACAACGAGATGGCCCGGTCAAACCCCAGGTATTGGGTCAGGCACATGCGAAAGCGATGTGACCACTGGCCAACGACCAGCCACAGGTTGAGCAGCAAAGCACTCGGTGGCGGTGCAAGGCTGTCTATAGCCACAAGCAACGAGTCACAAATGTCAGCGTAAAGGACAGCCAGCCCTGGCCGTTCTTGTGGCTTGCCAACAGAAAAAATCTGCACTTCCACCCATGAAAACACAGCACGAACGTTTGCCCTGAGGTCAAGCAGGTCACCCCTCGGATCCTTGTGCGCGGTGTCGCAAGATATCCTTCGCACCGTGGCGTAGTAATGCTTTTCGAACCACGACCCACTGACTTGCTGTTGCAAGTTCCGAATCAGGTCTTGCTCGTTACTCTGTTTGAACAAGAAGACTATGTACGAAAATAGATTGCATCGACCGCGCAAGGAGAGTTTCTGCCAACCCAGTCTGTTCAGCCCCCCCTTGTCCTTCTGGCAAATCTGGCTAAGCAATTCTGAGATGGCCCCGAACAACTTGTTGTGTTTACGGTTTACCCCAGCCAGGCTGTTGACGAAGTGGTCGCCAAGCATGGCCAAAAAACCGGGCACTGTACGATCAAACACCAGCGACAACAAAAGGGCATCGGAAGACCACGCATCCTCAGACATCAAGACCTTGAACGGATCAACCAGAAAAACAGCATCGCCGGTTCTCCTGATGGCTTGCGGCCCTTCGGTCATCATGTGACGAAAGTACAGAAAATCATCCCTTTTGATCCTTGTTTGCAGGTAACGGGTAAGAGATTTCTCCATAGCGGCACAAAAAGCTGTCCAGTCCACTTTGCTCAGCCGGGCGAAGCTATTGATGCATGATGGCCAGTACCAACAGGACGTAATGGACGACAGTGATACCGAGTCGTTGCGGCACGGCTGCGGGCATTGATTTTGCCGGGTCACCCCACTGTCTGCTGAACTGGCTTCAGGCAATAGGCCTGCTGATGCACTCTCACAGGCACTGTTTTTT
>JAQFVO010000219.1 GCA_027942505.1 Endozoicomonas sp.
TCACAAAATACCCCACACAATTACCGTCCATGGTCACAGTCGCACTGATGAATACCATTGGTTGCGTGATGAGCACTGGCAGAAAATAGTAGCAGGTGAGCTGGACTTCAATAATCCGGAAATTCTTGATTACCTCAACGCGGAGTGCGCTTACAAAGAGAGCCAGATGGCAGGCTGTCAGCCAGTTAAGGAGAAGCTCTATGGTGAGATTCTCTCGCGCATTAAGGAGGATTATCAGTCCTGGCCGGTAAAAAAAGGGGAGTTTTTCTATTACTACCGGGAAGAGCAGGGGAAGAACTATCCGATTCTCTGCCGCCGACAGGCGTCCATGACCGCGCCTGAGGAGATTTACCTGGATGTCAATCAGGAAGCGGATGGCAAAGATCTGTATATGTTCGGCCCTTCAGTCACCAACCGGGCCAACACCTTGTTAGCCTACGGCTACAATCTGACCGGTTCCATGGAGCGCACCATCCGGGTCAGAAACCTTGAGACCGGGCTGGACTGTCCGTGGAGTTTTCATAACAGCACCGGCTCTATACTCTGGCTGGATAACGACCATCTACTGATAGTGGAGCGTGATGAGCAGGCACGCGGTAAGCATGTTTTCCGGGTTAATATTCATAAGGGGCCTGAGCATAAGGAGCTGCTGTTCTCCAAGCCCGATGAATTTGATGGCATGTTTCTCTCTCTCGGGCAAACTACGGATCGTGAGTATTTGCTGGTTTATCTTGAAAGTGGCGGCAGTCAGGTGGTCTATTTCTCACCGCGAACCGCCATTGATTTTACGCTTTTTGCTCATGGTACCAATGATGTTGTTTTTCACCTGGACCACTACCAGGGTGATTTTTACATCCTGACCAACCGTGATGGTGCCAATAACTTTCAGTTGTTTAAAGCACCGGTCGGTGACTTGCAACAGTGGCAGTTATTGCAAGAGCAGAGCGACACAATCAGTCTTACCGACATTCACTTCTACAACCATTACCTGGTCATTGAACAGAAAAATAACGACAGGGCTCTTGAGGAGCTGGTGGTGCAGGATATGAACACCGGCCAACAGCGCACCGTCACCATGCCTGATGATGCTTATGAGCTGGCTTTTTCCGGCGACTGGGATCATAACGCCACCACGGTCCGTCTCGATTACTCATCGCCCGTCATGCCTGCTACGGTGCTGGAGCTGGACCTGACTTCGGTTCAGACCAAGTGCGTATATACCCGTGACACTCCCAACTTTGATCCGGCAAAGTACGTGGTTAAGCGTGAATACGCCACGGCACGTGATGGTGAACGTATTCCGGTAACCATCATTCATCAACAAGGGCTGGTTCGTGATGGTAACCACCATGCCTTTATTTATGGTTATGGCTCTTATGGTTATGGGATGACCGCCGGCTTCTCATCCAAACTGTTCAGTTTGATCGATCGCGGTTTTGTCTATGCAACGGCGCATATTCGCGGCGGTGATGAGAAAGGCTATGGCTGGTATCTCGATGGCAAAATGCGCCGCAAAATGAATACCTTTTATGACTTTATAGATACCACTGAGTACCTTATTGAGCAGGGCTACACTGCCCGACAGCGCATTGCCATCAATGGCGGCAGCGCCGGTGGGCTGCTTATGGGGGCAGTCACTAACCTGCGCCCGGACCTGTTTGGCTGTGTGGTGGCGGATGTGCCTTTTGTCGATGTGATCAACACCATCAGTGATGCCTCACTGCCATTGACCCCGCCCGAATGGGAGGAGTGGGGTAACCCGCTGACCAGTGCCGACGATTTCAACTACATCCTGTCCTATTCTCCTTACGATAATGTGCAGGCCGTCGACTACCCGCCCATGCTGTTCAACTCTGGTATTTCTGATGAGCAGGTGACTTACTGGGAACCTGCGAAGATGGTCGCCCGGCTCAGGGCATTGAAAACGGACGACAACCTGTTACTGCTTAATATGAACATGCATGCCGGTCATGCCGGCGCCAGCAAACGTTACGAATGGATTGATGAGGTAGCGTTTAACTACGCCTTTGTTTTGCACTGTTTTAATATTAAACAATAGTCGTTTAAATAGCGCCCGATGCAGGACACCCCGGCTGATTGGCTCCTCAGCCGGGGTCTTTGCTCAGATATAAACACAAATCAGCAGCATGGCTGCTGCCAGTACGATCAGCATACCCATCAGTGGCAGGACAAACTTCAACCACTTGTCAAACGTGACGTTAACCATGGCCAGAGAGGCCAGAATCAGGCCTGTCGGGGTGATAAACGCCATCAGGCCCATGCCGAACTGGTAAGCGCTGACAATATTCTCGCGCGGCAGCCCAACCACCTCGGCCAGCGGTGCCATGATCGGCATGGATAATACGGCCAGGCCAGACGATGAAGGCACAAAGAACGATATGCCGGCAAACAGAACCATCATTACGACGATAAACAGCCCTTTATCCATGCCGGTGACCAGGGCGGTTGCGCCGTGCAGAATTGAGTCGCTGATCATACCCTGATCCATCAGGATGGTAACGCCACGGGCAATGGCAATAATCAGTGCAACCCCCAGAAGGTCGCTGGCACCGGCCAGGAACTCGCGGACAAATGTCTTCTCATCAATGCCCGCTACCACGCCGGTCACGAGGGCAACCACGAAAAACAGCGTGGTCATCTCGGTGAACCACCATCCCAGGCTGGAAACCCCGTAAATCATCACCAGGAATGAGGCTGAGAAGATGGTCAGAACCAGTCGGATTTTACCGGTCATTGCCACTGGCTGGTCGGCATCTTTGCCCAGGAAGTGGGCTTCCAGCTCAGCCTTTTGACTGTAGATCAGTGATTTGCCGGGGTCTTTTTTGACTTTTTGGGCGTAGCGAATCAGATAGGCGATACACAGTAGCGTGCCAAGCACTAGCATCACCAGCCGTGAGTTAAGGCCGGCTGTCCAGTTAATGCCTGCTGCGTTTGAAGCAATAATGGTACTGAATGGATTTACGGTGGAGCACATGGTCCCAATGGATGAGCCCAGGAAAATAGCAGCCAGGGCGACGATGGCGTCGTATCCGGCGGCAAGAAAGATAGGGACAAGGATTGGGTAAAAGGCAATGGTCTCCTCGGCCAGACCAAAGCTGGTACCGCCAAGAGCGATCAGGACCATAACAATGACAATCAGCCATTGCTCTCGCCCCCTGAACGCGTGGGACAGTCCCTGAATACCTGCTGTAAAGGCGCCGCAGTGGTGCACAATACCGATATAGCCACCAATCATCAGCACAAAGAAGACAACGTCAACCGACCCGTACATCCCCTTGACAGGGGACTGGAAGAAATCGCTAACGCCCTGCGGATGGGGCGCTACCTCGCTGTAAGTGTCAGGAATGCTCACCGGTTTATAAATGTCGCCATTGGTAAACTTCGCCAGCTCCGCCTTGATACCGAGCTGGTTTAACGTCTCCTGTGTGGCTGGAAATTCTTTACTGTCGCCAGTGGTGTAGTTGACGGTAAACGCATTATTTGCGTAGCTGAGTTTGTCGTAAGTCCCTGCCGGGATGATCCTCGTTAACAATGTCACCAGGGCGGCAACAATCAACAGGACTGTAAAGGCCGTGGGAAAGGATAACTTTCGTTTTCTCTGCTGATGATCTGCGGCTTTTTGCGTTAAATCTGACATAGGGAAAGTTACTTGGAAGTGGGGGCACACCCGCTTCCGGATGCGCCTGACAATGGGATAAATGCGTTTACTATTGATTGGTTGCCGCTGGGGCGTAGGCCAACGAAATCATCAAGACGTCTCAGTTGGTGTTCGTCTTTGCCCCGGTCTGTCGACTACCTCTCACAGTGACAGGAAGAATATATAACAAAATGAGGAAGTTGGTCTTTGTGCGAAACAATTGTGCAAAACATAGGACCACAACAACTGAACCTGTGTTTTATTGCGTTTTGGACGTTTGACGGTCCTGACACGGCTGCACCTGTAACGTTCAAACATCATTCGTCGTAAATCATTTTTTTGGTCATGCCGCCATCGATAACAAGGTTCTGGCCGGTGATAAAGCTACCTTTTTCGCTCAATAGAAACTCCACCATATTGCCAATGTCTTCTGGTCTGCCAACCCGTCCAGCAGGGTGCTGGTGATGATCGCTGGGCGACAAATTGTTATGGTCAGTGGCTATCCAGCCGGGGCTTATGCAGTTTACGCGTACCTGACCGGACAGTGACAGCGCCAGGGCGTGGGTCATGGCAACGACGCCGCCCTTGGTGGCGGCATAAGCTTCGCAGTGGGGTTCTGATTGCTGCCAGCGGGTTGAGGCGATATTAACAATAGCCCCTCTGGAGGCCTGTAAGAGTGGAATGGCCGCCCGGCTGACCAGAAATGTGCCGGTCAGATTGGTATCGATAAAGCGTTGCCATTCCTCCAGTGCCAGTGTTTCCATCGTGCCGGTGTAGGGGTTGGCAATGGCGGCATTATTTACGACACCGTTCAGATTGCTGTAGACACTTTTTATGTGCTCAAAGAGGTTGGCAACCTGCTCCTCGTTGCTGATATCAGTACAGACGTATTCAATTATGTCCGGGGACAACAGCGCTTCACTCTCTGCCTTTAGCACATCGGCAACAATTACCCGCCACCCGGCGTTGAGCAGACAGTGAACAATGCCTTTGCCCACACCTCTGGCGCCACCGGTTACCAGTGCTACGGAGGATGATGTGTCGTTGATAGTTGGGCTATGAATGGTCAAGGTGGAACTCCCGGGCTGGTCATCGTAAAAAGGTCAGGGAGGTGGAATAGTAGAAAATGCTATTCATCCCTGAGGATGAGGTTGTTGCATGGAGGCGCATTATCACACCAACTGTCATCCCTGGAAAGGCGGGGAACCTTAGTTGATTCCCATCTTCGAGACTGTCGCAAAAGACCCTGAAAAGAAGGAAGCCACGAAGCACACGAAGAGGAGCTTTTCTTTTCCTTTGTGCTCTTCGTGTGCTTCGTGGTTCAAGGCTTTTATGCTTTTTGCGACAGCCTACTCTGCGTGGTCAGCGGGGGGCTCAGGCTTTCAACGCCTTCATGGCTTTTTTACGGGCGTTGTAGGCATCCTGGTACTGGTAGTAGTGAGGTAGTGTCATCTGTACCAGCGAAGAAAACCATTCGACAGTCGTGAGCGGTTTATCAAACGTGTTGTTATCGCCCATTTCATCCTGAAAAAACATATAGTCAGGACATGATCTTCGCAGATCAAGAAAAATACCGCTAAGAGACATGGCTTCCAGCACTTGACAGGCAAAAATCTTTTCAAAATAACCGTAGCGGTAAAACGACTCTTGAGTATGGCGTTGCTGGTGTTGGTCATTGCCGGTATCAGGCAGGGTCCAGTTGGCTTCATAACCATGGGCAATTATCGCTGTGCGCCAACGACAAAAATCGGGATCGTGTTGTTCACATTTGAAAAAGACTTTGGTCAGATTAAAAAGAACCTTTTTTGCGAAACCTTCCAAAATAGCCCCGGCATCGGTAACAAAGTTTGCCTTCCAATAGTTTGCATGGGGACGCAGCTGCCTGGGTAGTTGTTGTAGCTCGGCATCACTCAACTGGCAGTTTACGCCACCCATATCCCGATAGATAAAGGCGACATCAAGATGGTTTTGACGCGCTGTCAGCTTGAGCAAAAGGTTCTGGCCGTGTAACTCAAGGTAGAAACGTTGCTGGTAAATGTGATTGACCATGGCCACGGCGAGAGGTTGCAGCAAGGCATCAGTAATAAACTGTGTGGGTGACTTTTGGCTTTGCTCAATCAATGCACTAAGCAGTGGCCAGTTATTTACGCCGAACAGGGCGTATAGCGGGATAATATGGCTGTCATCGTCACGGAAAATTTGTGGGATCGGTCGATGAATCATACCCGCACCCGACAATACCGCTTTGCTATCACCCGGGAGGTCCGGCACAAAGGATAAATCCTCTGCCAGGCAGGTGAACTGCTGCGTGGATTTACCATTTAACATGGCGGTAAACGCCACGCTGGCCGCACACTCTTTTTGGTGCAACAGTCTGCGAACGCCGCCGATGGTCTCATCAAGACTGATTTTAACCATGGTAAATTCGCCGCTGTCAGGTAAAGCGATCAGCAGGGTTCGAAATGAACTCAGGGCGATGGCCGGAATATCAAGTTGGTTGTGCTGGTATTTTTCGATCAAAGGAGCAAACAGGCGGGTAGACTTCGGGTGCACCAGAAACAGGATCTGATCCTGGCCATCCGTGATGGCACAATTCTCTCTGTGCAGGCTAAACAGCTGCCCTTCACTAATGGGGATCCAATATCCGTGGACGATGAAGGGCTGGAAATTGCCCGGGTGATATTGGTCA
>JAQFVO010000224.1 GCA_027942505.1 Endozoicomonas sp.
CTTATTCTGGAGTCTTGCTATAACCTGACAAACCTGTCCGGTACTTTTTTTGTTGGAGGTAACATCTACCTTGAAAACTGCAACCACCTGAATTGCCTGCCTGACTGGATTACCTCTCTGGGCTGCACAGCAACAGGAAGAAAACGTACTATCGACCTGGAAAATAGTGGGCTGTCCACAGCGTCAGTTGATCAGGCTCGATCTGTTGCAGCGGCCGGTATGAAGTTCGACTTTCCCAGGGAACTGGAGGCTGTCAATCCTTTTCAGGAAATCGGGCTGGCGTTTGATTTTTGGCGGGAAACGGCCTCCTCCGCTATGGAAATACCGGATCTGGATCTCAATGTTGAGAATGAGTATGAACTGTTGGATTTTCTCGAACTGTTGACACACTCTGCCGACTATAAGGACAAGTCGTCCAGGCCTGCCCTGGCCCAACGGGTTATGGAAGTGATGACCGTATTTATGGATGACCAGTTGCAGAAAAAAGCCCTGGATTGCGTCTCTGAGTGTGAAGAAGACGATCATGATGGGGCTATCCAAGTTCTGAAGAAACTGGAAACCCTGCTATTGCCCAGCGCAACCTCTGTGCAGTAGACATTGAGGATTTGTCCTTTAAAAAATCCCACATTTCGAAGTTATTCAGCAAATAGAGGACTTACCAGGGAGGCGCAACTGCAATTGAGATAGAGGCAGGTTCTCCGGCAGGGCGACAAAACCAGACGAACAATCATTCAAAAAAACCTGACTTGCTGACCTATTGATATTCCTATTTTACAAAGAAGAAAGTATATAGAAAAAAGGACACCCATTTTTTTTAATCCAGATTTTATGGATGTCCTGCTTTGTCTTACTGCTTTGTCTTACAAACTTCCTGCCTGAGTGCTGGAGGATTCTTCTGTAGCCCAATGGCCCGGGGCCTGAATTCTTCTTAATGCTTCGAGACTCTGCGCCAGGTTATACGCCTCAGCCAAAGCTCTTTTGTCGTTAATATCTTCCGGTGAATACCTTTTGCTGTTTACCAAAAGAGTGATGATATCGCTTTTTTCCGTTAATACGCTGTAACGCAGTGGGCTCATGGCTTCGCAGACCAGCCCGTGGCTGCCCAAAAACGGGCCAAACAATGTTTGCAACGGGGCGCTCAGTTCCTCAATGCCTGCAATGCGATCAAGGTTTTCTATGCTGTCCGCCTGATCCATTGCCTTGGCATAAAACCTGTCAATCAGCCACTCATGAACCTCAATAAGACGAGTGTTATCAGCATGCCACTCGGGCCTGGCTGCCAGATC
>JAQFVO010000247.1 GCA_027942505.1 Endozoicomonas sp.
GGATATATGTGGGCAGTTATCTTTGTTTACCAATCAGTAAAACAGACTCTTGCAAAACCGGGGCGAACCATATATGCCTTTGTGGTTCAAGGCTTTTTACCTTTTGCGACACCGGCAGTAAAGTGGCCAAGAAATGGAACTAATTAACCAGAAAATAATCCAAGGAGGCATAGTACTCTGATCACAGGAACACAGAATGGATACAATTGGCAAAACAAACGCCATCAGCCCGGCCGCGGTTCAGGAGACTGGAAAACCCACCTATGGACAGTTTGGCCGGGCCTTTTCCCGAATAGCCGGCCCGTCCTCCCCAGTCAGGTCGTTTTCACCGCCACCCCCTTACAACTCTCTTGACCAGTCATCAGGCTACACCCGGTTTACAGAGTGTGCGGCGGTTCCTCAAAGCAATTTGCCCGTTGAACCCACTCTTGAAAGCTGTCTGGCCAAATTGCAAACTGCCTACCAGGTGGATTTCCTGGAACTGGCCAACAGGATCGATTTTCGGGTCACCAGTTCGATGCCGGACGCTCTGAAGAATACCACTTTTCTGTTATTACAAGAGGGAATGCGCTCAGACAACCCTGCGGTCAGTCAATTGGCAAGGCGTCTTTATAATTTGTACGCTGCCAAAGAGCAGGATACTGAGATCCGAGCCGATAAAAACAAGCTGGCGATAGTCGTTTGGGCTTTTTACCTGGAACAATGGGTACGAATAAACAATGAGATGTACAATAGTGCCGGGTTAAATCCGGTAACGCCGGAGGTTATCAGAAAAGAGCTTTTTGAACGGCTGCGCAAGAAACATCAGAATACACCCAATGCCATGATTCAAAGGACTATTGATGCTTTCCTGAATGAGCGCCCCGGTCTGCGAGCTGAGCTTTACGGTTTCATGCCTGCTGCCGCTGACCTGCAACTGTCTGAACTGCGTTACGAGGACATCCCCGGTGCTGTGGCAAGTGTCGAACTGAGGAAATCTCTGGCTCTTTTCAGCCAGCAATACGGGCGGGATTTTGAGCGTCTGGTCGAGGTCATGGGTGATGGCGTAAAACGTGAATCCTGGTCTGTAGACCCGGTGAGCAAGGGGATGTCAACCCTGAGTATGGAGCATGGATGCAAGATAATCGGCTTAAGCGCGCGGGATTCTCACCTGGACCGCAATGCCAAACTGGTCATTACTGCCATGGGCTATTTTCACAAACAGGTTTTCGGTGAAGGGCTTCAAGTCGATGTCTGGCCAAGCCCTGGCAAGAAGCGGTTGCAAGAGCGCTATCCTGTCCAGGAGTCCTCGGCAGTGGATGAGAAAATAGCGACCGTGAAAAAACGTTTTATTGAGTTTTTGACCTCTAGCTACAAAGATTGCAATAGATTTGATATTACCGAGGCGTTGAGGGTCCACCTGGCTGATCACTGGCCATAGACTCGCTGCCCAATAATATCACTCTGCTTGGTGTATCCTCCTGACCATCCTGGCATCTCCCTTTTCATCATCTGTCATTGAACAAAGATCATAGGATATGGATGTCCTTTTTTATTTTTTTATCTTTCTTTTTTTACTACAAACTTTTTAACTTCCGAAGTGTCGGATTAAGGCGTTGGGTTTTCTTTTGGCTCTCAGGCTGCTCAGGATAGAAGCCTGTCACTGAATTGTTAATGTGCTCTGCGTTTTGTCCATTTGCTGGTCGGTCAGGGCGCTGAGGATCAGAAGATGGGTCTTCCAATGATGGCTGATGCGTCGCGTCGTACTCCCCCTGGCACATTTGTTACATCCAGACCAGAAAGCACCACCGCTAACACATTCGGCAACATTAAGCCGGCTGGCAACACGCAGGCGGTTGTTGGCCAGGCTGTTGATGAGGCAGAGCGGTATTGTGTGCTCTGCCAGGAGTCGATCAGCCTCCTGGCCAGGTCGGTAAAGTTATCTGCATGTCAACATATTCTGCATGAGCGTTGCCACCGGCTTTGGGCTTACACAGAGGTTGAACATAATCCTCTGTGTCCCCGTTGTCATGCACCAACGACAAGGATTATCTCTTGCTGGAATGGCACGACTCAATCTTACGTACACCAAATCACCAAACAAGACCTGTACCGGCCAGAGCCGTTAGTCAGCGCACCGATGATTTTTCATGTTGACGAGTGTCGACAGTCTGTTCTTGTAGCCCTCGCTTTTAAGCATTACCCGTCCGTTTGTGCACAGCGCGCCGGCACTGTCCCGCCACGAAAGCATCCCACGATGACTCTGGTGACGGACAAGGCAATTGCCTTGCTGAAATGTAATCTTGGCAAGTTCGAAGTGTCACTAGTGGCGGGATGCGCCATTCTCCCCGTGTTTTGGCTGGAGAAAATAAAGTCTTTCCTGTGGCAAAAAGCAATGAAATTATCGAATTGTTTGACCGGATACCCGGTGAACCCCTATTTGCCCCAGCATGTTCGATCCTATGGTGATCCCTTTGCTGACACGGATGGCTGTGCCATCGTCTTTCACCCGGGTGTTCCGGTCAAGAGCATTACAGCTTGGTGCAACACAATAAGCTTGATGTCGCACGTGCTTTCCTTTGGCGCGAGAGCGCGCTGGCTCTTTCCCGATACTGAGAAGATGGATCAATGGGGCGAACGGCTGACCTGCCTGTACTATCTGAAAAGGGATATGGATTGGCAGCCTGTGATAGGAGCCAGTTCGGACAATGGCAACAATGAGGGGCTTTTGGACCAGTCAGTTGACGCTGAAGAAGAGGTGCCAGAGGCAGATGATTCACGCTCTGGATGGCAGGATTTTTTCAAACTTGATCTGCTGGTTTCTTATTCACCAGATGGTCGAAATCCATTCGCCAGTCTCAGCGACATCACCTTCGAGTCCAACAGATTAAACGGTTGCCTGGAACACTGCCTGAGTATGGATCAAATCAGTCAGACTGACGACAATTATCGTCGGTATCAGGAAGACTTCGACCGGGGTATTGAGGCGCTCAAAGATGATCGGGCAGCAATTTATGTTCATTTGAGAATGCGCCAGGAGGCTGCCCGGAAATAGCGCCTGTAGCGAGGATTGCTAGATATTGAGGATAAAAATTTCTACTTCCGGGAAGAATAGCGGGGCTGGCCGGGTTCATCTCCTTGTTCCAGTGTTTGCCGTGAAAGAAAATTGCCACGAAGAAGAGAAAAAAAGCTTTTCCTCTGTGTCTAAAGCTTGCATGACAGAGGGTGACGAACCATCGTCATGAACATTTGTGACTAAGAGACAGCCCGCAGGTGGTGGTATCTTCCACAACTGACGTGTCCTGAAAAATCTTCGAGCGTTAAATTCGATTACTACTGTCTGTTTTCATGCGTTGATGGATTTTTAAACAGGCAATAACTACTTTTTGTTGATCGGGCGACAATATCAACTGACAAGTAATCAACGGTTGCGTGTTTTTTAAATAAAAGCCCCTGATGGGCTGTGACACTGGACGGCTTAATATTTTGGGGGACCGATTTTCATGAATCAGGGAATCAATCGTCTGTCTCACGCAGATGTCATCGCTGTGGTAGATCAGGTTGAGAATCAGAGTTTTCGCTCAGATCAGGACATCACCTTCAAAAACCGGACGGTTAATCCACAGGAGTTGCGCACATCGCTTCCGGATGCGTTGGACAATGTGTCCGAAACACCTTCAAGAGAGCGAATTCTCAGGGTGACTGGCAATGGCATCTCTTCCGGGGTCGATGAACAACGAAAGCCCATGCAGGCCAACCCATTGATCACCCCCACGCAGTGCTCGCCGATTCGACAACGCATGGGCGGTAAAGGCCAGTTTCTCGATCTTATGCACAAGGCAGGTATTCCCGTACCCGCTTTTTATGCCATTGAAACGCAGCTGTTGCAGTCTGTCGAAGAGCTGCCCATCAGATTGGAACTGTTGCGAAAGTATCTGCCCGGTGCTGTTGAGATCGATGCTGACCTGAGTCTGGCCGCTGTGAAACAGATGATTGTCGGTTACGATGCCATTCAGGCTAAATGGCTTGGGGCCCTCTCACAGCTGATGACCAGCGATGAGTTTGTGCAACAAGTCGCTGCCCTGCCGGCTGCTGTCACCATCCGTGAGCGATACCAGCAGCTGATCGCATCCGATCCCAGCCAGCCAGTGATTGTCAGAAGCTCTGGCGTCAATGAAGATGATTACGGCAATGCCCAGGCCGGTAAGTATGACTCTGTGGTGCATGGGGCTGGCGATATCGTCAAAACCTGTTTGCAGGTGCTGGCTTCGGGTTATCAGCCTGCGCTGGGGGGCGCAGTGCAGCAGATGGCGGTGATTATACAGCTTTACCTCGACTGCCGTTTTGGTGGTGTAGTCATCAGTCATCAATCCTTGCAGGACGACACAATCACCATTGAATACGCTCCGGGGCAGCCCAGGGGCGCTGTGGCCGGTAACACAGGTATAACCCCTCACCGTTATCAGGTAGAGCGCCAAAGTGGCAAGGTCCGTTGGCGAAAAGGCCATATTCCCCGCTGGTTTGAGCTGAGAAAAAGACCGGACGGCTGCACGGAAGAGGAGGTGAGCCGTGAGGCTCGGGCAAAAAAGCCTGGCAAGAAGCTGCCACGCTCCGTCTTGAAGCAGCTGCAGCGCCATATTGTGCAGTTAGAGGATATGATTGGCTGTCCGGTCGATATTGAGTTTGCCGTTGATCGATCAGATCGACTCTATCTGGTTCAGGTGCGTCCGGTTACGTCGCTGGCTGGTGGTGCCAGCTTTACCTGTCGGCCCCCGGATGAGTACCTGTGTACAGGGCAGCTGGTCAGCGAAGGGTTGTCTGCCGGACCATTGCTGTGGCTTGATCGACCCCCTGCCAAGCCTGTTCCCGGGGGGGCTATTATTCAGGCCGGGCATGCAGAGGACTGGATGCTTGAGCCTGCGTTTCTGAACCGGGCCGGCGGCTTCGTCTTCAGGTATGGCGGTAATAACGATCACGCGGCCATCACCTTGAGACAGGCAGGAAAACCTTGTCTGGTCGGTGAGTTCAAGCGAATGACACACGGGGAGCCGGTAACCCTGGTTGGCGGCAACTTTGCTGGTACCTCCGGAGCTTATCTGCTGTCAGGAAACCAGGGCGAGCAGTGGCGGGGCCAGCACGCAGCCATGGATCTCGATTACACCTCTGCGTTGGCTGCGGTTGACTCTTATAAGCAGAGTGTACCCACCTTCTGTAGCCCGGATCAGGGGTTCCAGTGGCTGCAAGCGCAAAATGCCCGGCTGTTGAACTATTTTCTGCCAATGCGGCTTATGCATCAGTGCCTTACGCCGGGACAGAGCACAGCACTCAGTATGTCTGGACGACGAACTGAGGTTCTCAGGGCGTTCAAAACGGAGATGGAGCATTTTTTTGCCGATGCCCGGGCACTGCTTGACGGCTATCAGCACTTTTTGCAGCTAGCTGATGGTAGTGAGCCGGCCATCAAGAAACTAATGGGGGAACTGCAGCCACTGCGAGATAGCCTGGCCGCGATTCAGGCAAGGGCGATGAGTCAGGAGACGGCGCTAACCGACCCTGACAGGCCGGTGAGTTTTGTCCAGTGGCTAAAAGACGCTCAGGGGCTGAAAAACAGCTTACAGAGGTTGAACTTACCTGATCATCCCGGACAGATCACGACGGTTCACGACTTTATTTATTTTATTCACCGGCGTTTTACCGAAGCCCTTGAATCCGTCACCATTCACTCTGGTCAGGGAAACATAAAAAAAGCTGGCTGTGTAACCATTACCTGTTTTCCGGCCCCGGCCAACGGCAAAAACCTGTTAACCGACTCCCTGCTACGCGCTGTCCGCGCCATGAACGCTTTTTACGTCAAGGTGCTTGATATGCGATCAGCCTGTATTGTCAATGCGCAATTGGGTGGGCATATGTGTTCTCTGGAAATGTTTGAACAGGCAGAAACAGGACAAGGGGGCCGTTTGCGACTGGTTTTTACCGATAGAATTGACCTTGAGGAATTGAGAGTTCATCAAGGCAAACTGAAGCGCATCTGGTTCGTTGCCCACTTTATTTTGAGCATGTCTGGTGCTGGTGTGAAGATCTCTTTGAATCCTTCGACAGCAGCACTGACAGTGGAAATGCCGTATATCGAGTCTACGCAGGTGATGCAGCAGACATTTTTGACGCTAACCAGGCTGTTGGCATTTGTGAATAACCTCGATGCAGCAGTTGTTACAAACATTACCGGATCTGATGAGGCCTGGGATTTCGTTACCGTCAGGAAAATGATTGACAAAAGCACCGACAGTCTGGAGGACAACCACTGGCCATACAAAGTCTGCCTGCTCAATCAGGGTATGGGCTGGCCTGAGCTAGGTATCGATTTGCTGCAGGACAAGATCAGCACAGAACACCAGGTTTTTTTTCAGGCCGGCAAGGTGTTCGGTAAGCTGATTGACTACTTTGAGGCGACAAAACGGAAGGTAGAGCCGAGCCTGAAACTGAATCCAGAAAAGATCGGGCAGCTGTTAACTGACTTGACTCAGAACTTGCCGGCAACTGCTATTGACCGAGTCAAAAGAGAACTGTCGTTGATCCTGTTCGGTAGTTTTCCGGAAGAATTTATTGCTTATATGCAACAGCAGTACCCGGATGATATGGCAGACTACAGGTTGTTAAAATCGTTGCCAACTAGCAGCGAGTATCGGTTTGACAGAGTGCTGCGAAACAACGTCAATTTCTATGGACCCATGTTCTTGTTAGGCCGGATGCGCTCACTTTTCGGGAAATAATCATCAGGCCAGCAGCAGCGCAAGGCCTGTGGCCAGACCACAGACACTCCTGCTCTCTTCACGCAGGAGTGTGGCTCACAATGCAGGAGTGTGACCCACAATAATGACAATCCCTAATCGCTTAACGGTTTGGGACACTGTAGAATCCCTCTTTCATGTTCAGGGAGCAGTTTCGGGCTGAAGATTCGCAGTCTGGATGCTCTTATGTACCTACCAACAGCCACCTGACGAAATATGGAAAATGCTTAACCAGATACTATCAGTATTTCTGTCCGGTCTGATTGTGCTGACTGGAGTTGCACAGGCCAGTACATCGGACCCCGGACTTGGCACTGAGCCAGGTGAGGAGTTTGTTTTCGAGATTCCTCAGCAGCGCTCACCCTGGGCAGTGACGCTGTTTGATAAAAACCCGCAGGAAGACCAGGAAAAATTGTGGTCCCAGACCAAGCTGATGTTTGGCATGGGCCTTGGTGTATTGGGCGTTTTGGCAATTATGCCGGAGTCTTTTACCAATTGGGATAAGTCGGAGCTGAAGCAGTTCCACAAAAAGTGGTGGGATAACGTCAGCTCCGGCCCGGTCATGGATGAAGATGACTTCTTTCTTAACTACGTCACTCACCCGTACTTTGGCGGTGTTTACTACATAGCTGCCAGGGAGTCGGGGTACAACCAGTGGAACTCGTTTATCTACTCCTTTTTGATGTCCACCTTCTATTGGGAGTACGGCATCGAAGCGGTTGCCGAAGTGCCTTCCATTCAGGATATTATTGTCACGCCGGTCGGGGGATGGCTCTACGGTGAGTGGGCTTACCGGCAGAAGCGTTCCATTGTTGCCAATGACGGTTTGGTGTGGGGTTCTTCAGGCCTGGGCTCGACGGCGCTGTTCTTTCTTGACCCGGTTGGCATGATCGATGGCTGGATTAATGGCGACCGCGAAAACCCGGTGATGGAGGACTTGAGCATCTCGTTGTCGCTGACACCGTCCTTTTATCAGCCGCAGAATAGTGATTCAGACCGTGACTATTACGGTGTGAACATCTCTTTTCGCATCTGACCTGCGCTGGCGCCAGGCGCCAGCTCGCCCTCTGTAAGCCGACAGTTTTTTCGTAACCGCTCATTCTACAACGTCTTCAAAAACCCCAACCTGACTGTCAACATTTCTCCTGCATCCAAGGCAGGAGATCCCACCCGTGGAACCAACTACAAACATTTAACACGTGGAAACACAAGCTGGAGAAAAAAGCCGACAGCCTCTTTTACCAGTCGCAACCAGAGGCGAGCTCTGACTGGATTGGATTGCCACCTGACACTCAGGAAACCACAGCCAGTGCCAGCTGGCATATTGAGCTGGAACTGCCGGGAGGGGTGGTGCTGCGTATGCTGTAGTTGGCAATAATATGAAACTTGTCGTACATGATATCAGAGCCAGGAAGATGCTCTTTGACTGAAGACTGGTAGCTTCCACCGCGATCTATACCAACACATTCGATTCGCTCCTTTTGCTCCGGAGATAAGCTTTTCAGGAGCTGATCCAGTGTTACTTTTCACTTGCCTTCACCTGGAAACAGCGTTTCTCCTGTGTCTGCTTTCAACACCACTGTCAGGTAGTGAAGTCCCTTACGATATGTCGACAGCGTGAACAGCGCCCCTGATAAACAGTGAAGTGTAACTGCAGGTCAAAAGTTCCCAATGGCAGATCCAGCACT
>JAQFVO010000261.1 GCA_027942505.1 Endozoicomonas sp.
CCTGAATATCCCCTGAAGTCGTTAGCTTTCTTCTGAACCTGCCAGTATCACCATCAGCATTGGTTCTATTTTCTGACCCATGGGAAAGTTTTTGATGATATGATCACTTTATTTTCATAGTGTAAATTCCGCAATGATTGGTTGCGGAGTTATTTTAATCGTTTACGGTAAGTGACATTTCCGCTTGCCGCTATTGGCATTAAACATTGATGGATAGAGAGGTTATCAGTGGCAGAAAGCATGTCTTTATGGGCGCTGGTCAGTAACTCCAGTTGGATCGCGCTGCTGGTCCTGCTGTTGCTGGTGGCGGCATCATTGGTCTCCTGGGTGATGATAATCCAGCGACATCTTCTCCTGCGCAATGCATGCAGAGCGATGGCTACTTTTGAAGACCGCTTCTGGTCCGGTATGGATTTGACTGTTCTGTACCGCGAAGTGCAGAACGAGGAACATCCTGAGTCGGGCCTGGAACAGATCTTCAAGGCAGGTTTCACTGAATTTACCCGTCTGCGCAACCAGGGCACTGAAGAACCTGATGCGGTTATGGAAGGTGCCCAGCGCGCCATGCGGGTGGCCATTTCCCGTGAGCAGGAACGGCTTGAGGCCAACCTGCCGTTTTTGGCCAGCGTTGGCTCCACCTGTCCCTACCTGGGCTTGTTTGGTACGGTTGTCGGAATCATGAACTCTTTCCGTGGGCTGGCGGTGGTTCATCAACCGACCCTGGCCTCGGTTGCACCAGGTATTGCCGAAGCATTGCTGACGACGGCCGTCGGTCTGGTTGCTGCGATTCCGGCGGTTGTCGCCTACAACCGTTATGCGTCGAGGGTAGAAGCGGTGTTGTCGAATTACGAGACGTTTGCTGATGAGTTCTCCAGCATCTTGCATCGCAAAGTGTACAGCCGCAAATAGAGGGACCTCATCATTATGTCACCGATAAGAACTGTGCTCAGGGGCAGAATCCGGCGCAGACCCATGGCTGAAATAAACATGGTGCCGTTTATCGACATCATGATGGTACTGCTGGTGGCTTTCATGATCACTACGCCCATGATGACCCAGGGTGTCAAGGTCGAACTGCCAAAGACCAGCAGTGAGCATATCGCCCCACCCGACGATGACGAGGTTTTGGTCGTGTCGATCAAGGCCGATGGCAGTTACTATCTGGATCTTGGTGCCGACCATGACAAGGCCGTTGATCTTGCTTCCGTACAGGAAAAAGTCGCTAAGCTGGTTGGTCTCAGGCCCAACACCCAAGTGTTGATTCAGGGTGATACCCATGTGGCCTATGGGGCGGTAGTACAACTGATGGCAGGGTTGCAAAATGCCGGCGTTGACCACGTTGGCCTGGTGACAGACCCGGCGGCGCTGGATGGGCAGTAGATGAAAAGATGGTTCACCACTTCCTTGCCATTCAATCGCGTGACCAAGAGTTACGGTGTTGCCGTTGGTTTATCCCTGCTCTTGCACCTGCTAATGCTGGCGCTGTTGATGATCAACTGGAATAACGACGCCACCATCAAGCGACTACCGCCTGTACCGATCAGCGCTGCCCTGGTGCCGTTGCCTGAATCGTCATCTGCAGCCGTTGAAAAGCAGCAGGCGGCAAAGGCACAAAGGCAGGCAGAGGCAAGAAGACAGGCTGAAGCCAGAAAACGGGCAGAGGCAAAAAAACAGGCTGAAGCAAAAAAACGGCTTGAAGAAGAACGTCAAAAGGCATTGGCGCTCAAACAGGCAGAGGAGAAAAAACGTCAGCAGTTGCTGCGTGAGCAGGAAGAAGCCAGGCGCCGGCAGAAAGAGCAGGAACGGTTGCAAAGAGAGCGGGAGAGAGTGCAGCTGGAACAAGAACAGCAGCGCCGGGAGCAGGAAGCACTGGAACAAGCATTCGCCCTGGAGCAACAGGAGATTGCGAACGCACAACAACTTGCCGGTGACCAGCTAGAGCAAGCCAGGTACGCGGCCTTAATCCAAAGCCTCACCTCGCAGTACTGGAATCGACCGCCAAGCGCCCGTAATAACATGATGACGGAGATTCGTATCAGCCTGTCGCCGGCAGGTGATGTGCTCGAAATTTCCATGGTGAAGTCCAGCGGCAGTGACGAATTTGACCGTTCCGTCATTCAGGCCATCCGTCGGGCGGCACCCTTTACCGAATTAAAAAATCTTGAGCGACGGATATTTGATCAATACTTCCGCCGCATAACATTCCGCTTCAGGCCCGAGGATCTGGTGAGATGAGGCTTATTTTCAAGACCTGCCCGGTAAAGACGCATTTATCGAGGCTTTTAGTTACAATGTGCTGCCTGCTCTGGACAGCAGCAGTTCGAGCAGACCTGGTTATTGAGGTGACTCAGGGCAATGATCAGCTGATATCGCTGGCGGTGTCTCCATTCAGCTGGCAGGGCAGCCGCGTTTTGCCTGAGGACCCGGCGGCAATTGTTGATAATGACCTGGCGTTAAGCGGTCTGTTCAAAGCCATACCCCGGGCCAGTATGCTCAGCTATCCAGCCAGCGAAACAGAGGTGTACTACCGTGACTGGAAAGCACTCGGCGCATCTTACCTGATAACCGGTCAAGTGTCGTTTACTGACAACTCCTACACCGTCAATTATCAGTTGTATGACATCATCAGAGGAGCGAGAGTTGCCAAGGGGGGCTTTACCGGTAATCAGGATCAGTTGCGCGACCTTGCGCATCGCGTCAGCGATGCCGTGTATGAAGAGATTACCGGTTTGACGGGGGATTTTTCTTCCCGGATTGTCTACGTCACCGCACAACGTCAAGATGCTGAAAAAACTGCGTATCAGCTGAATTATGCCGACGCCGATGGCAAGCGTAGCCGGACCATCTTTACCTCCAGCGAGCCTGTCATGTCACCCAGTTGGTCGCCAGACGGCTCTCGGGTGGCGTATGTCTCCTTTGAGCAGGGGCGCCCGGAGATCTACTTGCAAGAGCTTGCGACTGGCAAGCGCACAAAGTTGACCAGTTTCAGAGGACTAAACAGTTCACCGGTCTGGTCGCCGGATGGTAAATCCATTGCCATGGTGCTGTCCAAGGACGGTAACCCGGATGTCTACATACTGGATTTGGCGAGTCGTAAAATCAGTAATGTGACCAATCACTACGCCATAGATACCGAACCAGACTGGATGCCCGATGGCCGGGGTCTTGTTTTTACCTCCAATCGTGGCGGCAGCCCACAAATCTACCAACAGAGCATTACGCGCAAACGTGGCGGAGAATTTCTTCCACAAGGCAGTCCCCGTCGTCTAACCTTTGAAGGGCGGTTCAACGCTCGGGCAAAGGTGTTTCCCGATGGTAAATCCCTCGCCCTGGTGCACAAGGGACGGGGAGCTGCTGACTACAACATTGCCGTTCTTGATCTGGATACCGACCGGCTGCGCCTGCTGACGTCTTCCAAGCTGGAAGATTCACCGAGTGTTGCTCCAGGTGGTCGCAGGCTGATCTATTCTTCTCAGGGTGGCGAGAATGGTGAACTGGGCATCGTCTCAGCAGATGGACGGGTGAAACAGCGCCTGCCTGCTGCTCAGGGCGACGTCAGGGAGCCTGCATGGGGGCCGGCTATCCGGCTCAAGTAATACGCTGCCAGGA
>JAQFVO010000290.1 GCA_027942505.1 Endozoicomonas sp.
CAGTTAAAGAATCGTGGGCCTTGCCCCGTGTGTAAAAAGCATTTTCCGGAGTTGAAACTCGGGCCGTTTATCAAGCACCGCTATTACTGTAAGCGTGAGATAAGTGGGAGGGAAGTCAGTTGCTTGCCATCGGGTAGATACAACGACAGCTGCCTCGTTATCGAAAAACATCGGTGTTCGTTCTGTTCAAAAGTATTTGGGCAATCTGGCAGCCTGAAGGCACATTTGCTGACCCATATGGGTGAGCCTCACAGGTGCACTCATTGTAATGAATGTTTTGCGCAAAAAAATGATCTGAAAAGACACTTGCGTATCCACACAGGTGAGAAACGGTTTAAATGTCAGCAATGTGATCAGTGCTTTGCACATAAAAGCACTCTGAGAATTCATCAGCGCATCCACACAGGCGAGAAACCTTATGAATGTGGCCAATGCAATAAACGCTATGTGCAAAAGGGCGATCTGACAAGGCATCAGCGTACCCACACGGGTGAGAAACCATATGAGTGCAGCCAGTGTCATAATTATTTTGCACAAAAAAGTTATCTGAAAAATCACCAGCGCATCCATACGGGTGAGAAACCATATGAGTGCAGTCAGTGTCACAAATGCTTTACGCAAAAATACCATCTGAAAATACACTGGCGCCTCCATACAGGTGAGAAACCTTTTGAGTGTAAGCAATGTGGTAGGTGCTTTGCACAAAAGAATGCACTGAAAATTCACCATTACCAGCACACGGGTGAAAAACCTCACAAATGTAAGCAATGCAATAAAGGCTTTGCGCAAGCATCCAGTCTGAGAAAACACTTACTTACCCATACGGGTGAGAGGTCTTATGAGTGCAGTCAATGTCATAAACGCTTTTCACGAAAAGATCATCTGACAAGGCACCAGATTGTCCACTATCCACGCGGGGCAGAAGCCATATGAGTGCAAACAGACCTTTGCACATAGCTCCCTGTGCCAGCATAGTTGTTGCCTACAGCAACAACGGGTCAAGTTGGAATAGTATCGTATAGTCGAGACGGCTCAGAGTCTTTCGGGCTGACGGGCTCTTTGCCTTCAGAATTATCGGAGCGGTTGTAGCGGTGATATACGTATGCCCCACCGGCCACTAACGCGCAGGCCGCCACTGCTCCCAAGGCGATACCGGTCACGGCTACGCCGCTGAGCCCGGTGGCTAACGGGGCTGCGGTCGCAGGGAGGCAGCACGGTGCGGAAATGTTGACCGACACCGTATTGTTCGCACCCGTTACTTTGTCGGTCGGAAGGGGTGGCCTTGTCCAGCAGACACCGAACTGACTGACCTGTTGAGGATTTAAAAAGTCCGGTTGCAATGGATGAGAGTGGCGGATGTTTCTGAGCGCCTGCTGGATCTCCATGAGCAGACGATTATTGGGCTTGCAGTCGGCATCTACCAAGCCTGGGGCGGCGTATTTGCATAAATTATCCAGTGAGTGATCACAGCCAAACGGGGTATCCGGCACTTTTTTGCCATTAACCAGGACATTGCAACGTTCCAAGTCACTCCCCCAATAAATTGAAGGGTAGCCAGTAAAATCTTCAATTGTGCAATCTATTGCCCGGACGTGATTAACAACAGCACGACCAAGTGGGTTTTCCCCAACTCCGACACCGAGTGACGATCCGTTGCCTCGAATCCTGGAAGATAACGCCGTAGTAACCCCAAAAGTTCCTTGAAAAGCATAACCAGCCGCAAAGCCTGCTGCTGAATCAGAACCTGTGGTTCTTACCTCGCAGTTTACAGACACGGTATTACGGATGGCTCTGCTCATAAAAGACACCGTAGAATCCCCCGCACCGATACCAGCCTTTGATCCAGCTTCTGAGGTTAATATCTTTGAACCCACTCCCGTGGTGTTAGTGACGGTTCCTCCCAAAAGTTTCCCAACTCCAATGCCGCCATTGATTGCTGTAGGGTTTAGGTTTGTGACCGTAGAGTTGACAGCTGTTACGTTGGAAAGGCTTGTTTCTCTGAAGTGTCCCACCCCAATACCACAACTTTCAAGGCATTCAACTTTGCTGTTAACCACAGCAACCCTTGCAACAGTTCCAAGTCGTACTCTACCTGCACCAATGCCCGCGTTAGTTGATCTGCCCCCTTCAACGTGGCAATTTACTGCAATAGTATCAAGAGCTTTTGCACCCCAGACTATTCCCACACCGATACCAGAATTTCCACTTCTATATGCCGGCCCGCCCAGGACCTTGACGTGGCAGTAAGCTGCCGTCGTTTTGGCAACGGTTCCGATTGTTGCATTACCCGCCCCAATCCCGGCTGCACCTTCGTTCAGCACTTCAACCCTGCTGTGAGCCGCCATGGTGTGGTTAACAGTGCCATCGATGACATTCCCAGCTCCAATACCAACCTCTACACCTTTACCCAAGGCTAAAACCTTGCAGTTCAATGCCCCAGTGCCCGTAACCGTACTGTTTTTACCCTCAAGCCTCCCGGCTGAGATACCGGCATGGGCCTTGGCCCCGGAGGTCGTGACTGTCCCGTTGACCACCGTCATGTTGGTCACTGCCCCGCTCACATAGCCAGCACCAATACCCGCGAATTTTTCTTCACCGCTGGTGGCAACAAAAGCATCTTCAACCTGAATATTACTGGCCAAGGCATTGTCCAGAATTTCACATGCAACGACACCGGCCGTTTCGGTGCTATTGATGTTGGCCCTGGTGAACCGAAGGCTATCTACACGCCCACCGTCTTTCATGGCCTGCACCAGGCAGCGCTGGAGATTATCGATGGTATGGCACTGGCCATTGTACTGGCCGGTAAACGGATGGGACCGATTGCCAATGGATTGAAATAACTTACCGCCATCAATATCTGAACTCTGTCGATAGTGGCCGTGCAGAGGATAGCTGGGATCACGACCGATTTTGCCCAAAGTTTCAGCATTAGCCACCTCGATGACCGATTGCGCTTCGGCAGTGGTCAGGCAAGACATGGCTCCCAGCGCGAAGGCCACTGTCGGCAACTGAGCGGCTCCCATTGCAGCGGCGGCTGGTTTGCTTACCTGTTGCCGTTCATCAGCCTGAACTTTTCTTGTCTTGTCTTGTCTTCGTCGTCGTTTTTGTCCGGGCAGTCTGTTAGCTCACTCGCTGGTGCCGAATCGCTCATGTCAGCCCACTGATTCCAGGCAAACCGAAGCGCGGCTGAAGTGCTGATGGCACTACCCATCATGTTGCTGATTCCCTCCGGCAGTCCGGCAC
>JAQFVO010000297.1 GCA_027942505.1 Endozoicomonas sp.
ACAATCCCGAACGCCCACGAGCCCATGCAAGAATCACTAAACCAAGAACAGTTCAAACGAACCATCGCAGACGTCGACGAACCCATGGAAAAACCACTAAACCAATTGCAGGTCAAACGTCCCAAGCACTGTGAAGTAACAACAATGGCTGGACAAAATACAGCGGAGTTTAAAAAAGATGATCGACTACTTGTCTATCCAAGCAGCCTGAGTAGAGGATACGGCGCTAACATTTTCATTAACCCCAGACGATTATTAGAGGAATTGGGCCAAGAACTATATAGTTTTGATGATTATAAATTGAGTCGTTCAGCTCAACAAATCATGAGAAAATCGATACTACAGAAACTCCCCCCTGATTTTACGGAATTTATTAACAGGGACTGGTCCGCTAAAGAATATTGGCTACTTACTCCGGAGGAGTATCAACCTTTGGCAAGATTTCATTGGGCCGTAGCAGGGTATGAGAAATATGATTTGTCCAAAAGATATTGTCATGAAAAGAGAGACATAGAATTGGTAAATCTTTTTGAAGCAGTATCATTACCCCTTCGCAATGGCTGGAGCGAGGAAGAGCTTAAGTTCCTTGAGGGCTGGCTAGGATCATCTCTTTGGCAGCACTATCATTATGATTGGGATGATTTCGCTGAATATATCGATTTTTGTCACAAAGGCGTTTTAGATGCCGGATGCGTCTCTTTCTGTGATGAATGCGCCATCACCCGAGTAATTGAAAACAGAGAAGCGTATGAGCGGATTGAGCGTCTTGAGCAGCAGTTAAGGGATTCTGGAAAAAATACCTGACACCAGTTATACGAACAATTTTGATGGCCTTTAAGCACCTGAGGTCTGAAAACGACCAGTCGTGCCGGGCCAGGTGACTGCCTCAATCAGGAAAGAGCACTCCTCCCCCCCGAACATCAGCAATGAAAACGACACCGAAGTATGCGGCACCATCGACCATTGATATCCCTGTCGTTCTTTGGTGTATCTGGTCAATGTACATTCTCACTGCTTGCGGGTTATCAAGCTGAACCACCGGGATTTCCAGAACGTCATACCCGGCTTTTTGCAGCAGGGCTTTTTTCAGTAAAGTCGATCCATTTCGGGTTTGGAAATCATGACCAACGTAATGCCAGGGTCCCTGAATTTCGATAGCAATATTGTGCTCTGGAAGGAGCAGGTCAACAGGTGGCAGGGAGAGTAAGCTCTTTTCCTGCTCAATCTTTAAAAATGGCAGCGCCGATTGGATTTGAGCGCAGAAGTTGGATTGAGTTGCTGAATTTACCGTTTGGTAATGCGGATTAACCGGAGATTTCCTTCCAAGCCAGCCAGCTGCCAGAGCCATAGTCCGTTTTTCCAGTTCATCATCAATGATTTCACTTTCCAGCTGATTGAATAACCTGTTGATCAGACACTCAATCATATAATTTTCATAACTGGTATTGTGCTCCAAATAGAGCCTGGCGCTGCATACCAGCAATCCCCAAAGGGACTTGAGCAAGTCATCCCGAGAGAACTTAAGGTCTCGATCAAAATGACCAAGCAAAGATCCGACCAGGGCCTCCGCTCCCGCTGTATTGATGAGATCACCAAACGACGAGATGGCCCAAATCAGCTTAACAACATCCTGAGTTACAAATTCATCATGCAGTGCATGCACTCGAGGCAACAGGGCAGCCAGGGTCTCTTTAAATCCAGATACCAGACTTCCACCGTTGATCACGAATTTTGCCATAGCCCACAGCAAGCTGGAGATACCCTGACACGTAAACTTGTTTTTGAGCATCTTCACTCGGGGCAACAGGACAGCCACAACCTCTTTGTTGTTCGATGTCAACTCGTGCCAGTTGTCGGCCAGTTTTGCCAGAGCCCACAACAGATTGGTAATTTCCTGAGCATTAAACTGATCTTTCAGCACCTTCACCCGGGGCGACAGGGCAGCAACGGGCTCTTTGAACCCTGATGTCGGTTCATACCCATTGCCAGCCAGTTTCCCCATGGCCCACCACAGATTGGAAACTTCCTGAGCATTAAACTGGTCTTTCAGTACCTCCAGAAGAGGCAACAGGACAGCAACAGCCTCTTTGAGCTTCGGCACCAGCCCATACCCTTTGTCAACCAGTTTTGCCAAGGCCCACAACAGGTTAGAGATACCCTGAGCGACAAACTGTCCTTTTAGTATTATCACGTGCGCCAACAGAGCATCCACGGTCTCTTTTATCGCTGGTATCAGCTCCTGACCGTTGTCTACCAGTTTTGTCACGGCCCAGAGCAGGTTGGCAATCCCCATGGCATCAATATCGCTGAATTCTGGTCTGTGATTGCACTTGTACAACACACAATCAAGCAAATCTTTTAACAGGGATTCCTGGACCTGCCTGACAACGTCACTGGTCCCTTGTCGAACAGTGAACACGCCTGCTGCTGTAAATGAGTGGAATACAGCTGTCAGGCTAAACCAACTCCAGTTCGTTGATGTTTTAAAAGACAGCAACGAAGGTATATACCTGTTTTGTTCGTTGTGACTCAAAGGTCTTTTGCACATTGACGTGTAACGTTTAAGCAAGGTGGCATATCGACTGTGATTTCTTCCGTCATAGTCCATACCAAAATAATCAGATCTTTCTTTCAGTTCGACAAACCTGTCTGGATGGTTGAGATAGTTGAATTCTTTCTCAGAGCTGACTGAACGATCGCTCACCGCTGAACAAGCACACAGCTCACCAGTCGGCAGATACCGTTTACCCTTAAAAGAATGGCATTTGACGGCGTTTTTCTGTTCACTGGACGATGTAGTGTGATTATTGCTTCGACGATAATCACCGTGGCTTAATCCAGAGTAACTACTGTCTTTACCGACAGCGCCACTGTTCATAATACTACCCACGAAAAGACACGGTAGTAGACTACTTCCCTGTCTGTAAGTTCCTCTATCCATGCGAAGGAGGCTGGCGCAAAAACCCCTGAAAAGAAGGGAACCACAAAGACATACGAAGTGCACAAAGGAAAAGCTCTTTTTTGTGCTCCTAGTG
>JAQFVO010000315.1 GCA_027942505.1 Endozoicomonas sp.
CAGACAAAAAAGGCTTCCTTTGTGCCTTCGTGTCTTTGTGGTTCAAGGCTTTTATGCCTTTTCTAATGGCTTTACAGGTTAACGACAATGACTAAACAAATAGTCGATAACAACAGACAGGCTGTGCCCGATCAACAAAAGAGTGATAACCCGTCAGGGGGTGCGGTGCTGGCACCGGCCCAAGTGACCGACTATCTGCTGGAAAATCCGGATTTTTTTGTCGGGCGCGATGATCTGCTGCTCAAACTGACACTGCCGCACCAACGCGGCAATGCGATCTCCCTGGTGGAGCGTCAGGTGGCACTGCTGCGTGAGCGGGCAATGGATTATCGGCATCAGCTGGCCCATCTGACCGAAAACGCCCGGGACAATGAAAGGCTCTTTGAGCGCCTGCGTCTGCTGGTGTTATCGCTGCTCGACTGCAATGACCTGGTGCAACTGGTGGATGGGATCAGCGACAGCCTGAACCATGAGTTTGGCATCGAGTTTCACTCACTGATCCTGTTTGACCAGCAGTCGTTAAATGTGCCGGTACGCTCTGTGTCGGTGCGGCAGGCGATTAACGCCCTTGGCAGCATTATGATCAGCGGCAAAGCGATCTGTGGTCAGGTGACTGAAGATAAACTCGACTTTCTGTTTCAGGAGCAGGCGCAGCAAGTCTGCTCAGTGGCTGTTATTCCCCTGAACTACCCACTGGGTGAACCGCGTCAGCTGGGGGTTCTGGCCATAGGCAGTCGGGATAAAAGGCATTTCCGGGCCAGCATGGGTACGGTGTTTATCAGCTATCTGGGCGAAGTACTCAGTCGTATTCTTGCCAGGTATCTGCAATCATGAGTCAGTCGTCGTTTGATTCTGCACCAGACAGCCCATTGACACCCATGGTAGTCGCCTTTATTGATCATCTTCGCTACGAAAAGCAGCACTCCCCTCACACGCTGTCGGCCTACCGGCGTGATCTTGACCGGCTGATGCGGCAAGCTACGGCCGCAGAGATCACTCAGTGGCAATTGATCAGCGAACAGCAGCTCAAGCAGTGGCTGGGGTTGTGGCACGGGGACGGGTTATCCAGTCGC
>JAQFVO010000317.1 GCA_027942505.1 Endozoicomonas sp.
GCATGCACTTTGTCCCGGGCGTATCACAGGTAAACCTCACATCCCACCACCGGTTTATACCTGTTAGCATACCGATCGCCACTTAATCATACTGCTTTTGATTGACAAAAAAAATGCTGTCAAGCGCCATTGCCAAGGCAAAGTTATTCACAGCAGGCGCCCTCAGCAACCGGGAACTTCTGGCAGCAACTGGTGGTCCAAAAGTGGTTTTTAGCAGTGTTTTTTGCATTTTTGACCACTTAGGGGTTGTCCTGAAATAACTTCGACATTTTCAGGACGCTTCGCGCAAAAGCACAAATGGTTGGGCTTTTGTGGGAAGCGTCCTGCAACGTGGAAATTATTGCAGGACAGCTCCTTATTTTTGATCACTTGGTGAGCGGATTCAGGGGATTCTAATGACTGACCTACCGACTGGTACTCCTGCACCACCGCAGCTTATGACCAGCGCAGGGGCTTTGCTGGGCTCTGCGGGCGGCTTGGTCTACGGCCTCCATAAAGGCATAAAAGTTGCAGGCTGTTGCGAAACGACCAAAACGATCAAATACAGTGCCAACATGTTTCAAAATACCACCACTAACCCCTTCAGAATCACCTGTGCAAAATGCTGTATCTGCTCCAGCATCTCGCTAAGCGGATTCATGGTCGCCGGCTGTGTCGGAGCAGTTGTCCTGGGGTCGATCGGGTACGCTGTCGCAAAGCCAGAGCAAAGAGAGGCTTTTCGCCAAGACATCATCTCAGGGCGGTTTAAAGAGATCCTGTGTGCCGGTATTTCACCTCGTGATGACCCGCATCAGGATAGTGGAGCAACCTTCATGAATCCGGTGTTTGATCCTACCGATGATCAACCTGAGAGCATCAACGGGCACGCAACAGGCGTTGTCGTCGACCAGCCCACCCTACCCTCTTATGACGACCTGTTCCCCTCCCCGCCAACCTATGATGAGGCAGTCCGAGCACCGGAACATGAAGGTAATCAGCCCCGCCAGCTGCAAGGTTTGGCAGATTCCTCTACTCCCACCACATAATTTTCAGGCAAAAAAAACCACCTTGCGGTGGTTTTTCGCGGCCCGGGGCCAGAAGTGCATCGAATCAGCGCTTGGAGAACTGAGGACGCTTACGGGCTTTACGCAGACCCACTTTCTTACGCTCGACTTCACGGGCGTCGCGAGTAACGTAACCTGCCTTACGCAGCGCAGAGCGCAGAGTCTCATCATACTGCATCAGCGCGCGGGTGATACCGTGACGGATAGCACCAGCCTGACCGGAACCGCCGCCACCAGATACAGTGATCTTGATGTCAAACTTCTCAGTCAGCTCAGTCAGTTCCAGAGGTTGACGAACAACCATGCGTGCAGTTTCACGACCGAAGTATTCATCCAGGGTACGGCCATTGACAGTGATACTGCCAGTACCAGTTCTCAGAAAAACACGTGCGGTAGAGGACTTACGACGTCCAGTTCCGTAGTATTGTGTTACAGACATAACCACCCCTGATTAGATTTCCAGTTGCTGAGGCTGCTGAGCAGCATGTGGGTGCTCACTGCCGGCGTAGACCTTCAGCTTGCTATACATGGCACGACCCAAAGTGTTCTTGGGCAGCATCCCCTTAACAGCCGTTTCGATTACCAGCTCTGGCTTGTGATCGATCAGCTTATCGAAGCTGATGGACTTGAGGCCGCCGATGTAACCGGTGTGGCGATGGTACATCTTGTCAGTAGACTTACGCCCGGTAACACGCACTTTCTCGGCGTTCACTACAACAATGTAGTCACCAGTGTCCACGTGAGGAGTGTACTCTGGCTTGTGTTTGCCGCGCAGACGCAGAGCGATTTCTGTTGCCAGACGACCCAGCGTTTTGCCTTCGGCATCAACTACGAACCAGTCACGTTTTACGGTTTCTGGCTTAGCACTAAAAGTTTTCATTTAATTCGCCTCTATGATATTGCTCACGCAATACCTGTTCCTACATGGCCGTTCCCTGCTGGAAAAGAGCCAGGCTAACAGCCCCTGATCAGCAATACCGGCCTGTTCAAAACATTGGGCGCTCAATCGGGAAACGGGAGCCGTATTATACCGTTTGAAAACAGGAATGAAAGCCCTCTGTGCAGCGCCATCGCCATAAACCGGTTAGTTAGCAACAACGTTCTATTTATAAGCTGGCTCAGACGGTGTATTCGGGGACCTCAGAACAGCCAACAAGTGACGCCCCTGGAAATACTCATTGAACTGAAATCCATCCGGCAAAGTCCTGGTGGCGAGCACTAGCACCTCTGAGGACGCCGCGCCGGCGCGCGCCTCCACCGCCAGCAGCAACGAGCTGACCAGCAACCCGGCCAGACTCCCATGCCACAGGCTCGCTGCAAATCCTCCCGCCAGGGCCAGACAGGTAAACGCCGCAGACATCCTGTGGATAAACCAGTCGCTCTGTTCGCCGTGATACCCGGTCACCATCCTTACCGGCGGTTGCGTCCGGTCACTATCGGCAAAGCTGAAACCAACGCCCTCGGACAAACCGTTAATACTGAATGGGCCACCCAAGTCCAGAAAGAGCTCACTATCTCTGGGAAAAACATAGTATTGATAACCAAAATAGCCACCCCGCCCGGCATTAGTGATGCGCATGGTGTTGACATCCAGCCACGGCAAAGAGAGGGAGTAGAGGCTACCCTGCAACGAGAAAGCCAGATCCAGACTGGACTGATGTGTGGCCAAAATGGCAAAAAGCAGTAGAGGATTGTTCTTTAACCTGGTGGGAATCACGCTGGCATCCATATTTTTTACCATGCGCCCACTCTTGTTTTCGGTGCTGTAAAAGACCTTGTAACTCGACAAGTTAGTGTCACTTGCTGCCGGCAGGGCTGCTTGAAAACGGACCTGTAACGACTGCCCGGTGCTTTTCAGATAAGAGAGATAGTTCCGTTGGCGCAAAGCAGCACCATCAACCTTTCTTATCCGGCCAGGCCCATCGACCTCAACAGGCACACTGACCATCATCCGGCAGGTGTCGGCATCTCCGGTCAGGCAGCCCTGGGTATAGTGCAGAGTCCCTTTGGTGCCGTAAACATCCAACAATTCGAAACAGCCCTGAAAGACAGCCTGTTGATCATCATCGCGTGAAACTCTGGCCATGGCCGGGGCAATCCCGGTAACAATCACCATGACCCAAAACACTACCCTCGCCCCGAGGCAAAACATACCTGCCAAAACCTCTGTTAACCAGCAGATCGCCTTTGCGTTCATGGACTCTCCCGCGACTAACCACAGCGAAAAAGACACGCACGTGAATAGGGCGTCGCAAAAGGCTCCGAAAAGAAGGGAACCACGGAGGACACGAAGAACACCAAGAAGAGCTTTTCTTTTCCTTTGTGACCTTCGTGTCCTTCGTGGTTCAAGGCTTTT
>JAQFVO010000337.1 GCA_027942505.1 Endozoicomonas sp.
TGATGATAATCCAGTCCATACCAAGGAAGTGGATGGGATCTGGTGGTCCCCCTGGTCTTCAAAACCAATGTGAGCCGAGAAGGCTCTGGTAGGTTCGATTCCTGCTCCTTCCGCCATCTTTATTGTTTCCCTTATCAGAAATCTGCACGGGGTTCTCAGTCATGAGTCCAAACCCGAAAGGATTCGTTCGTCTGCCGCAAGTAGAACAACTGCTACAGGAACCGGTCCTCGCTCCCTACATCAGCCAGCTCAGCCGACCGCTGGTGACCGATGTGGTTCGTCGTGTACTGTCATCTATACGACAAAATGCTGTTGCTTCAGATATAACGACTGAGGTGCTGCATCAACATCTGGTCTATGGCTGTCAGGCGTTACTGAATCAGCGTCACACGCGGGTGATCAACGCCACCGGTACCGTAGTACATACCAACCTTGGCCGTTCTCCCATTGACCCGGCGTTATGGGATGCGGTGGCCGCAGTGAACACCGGCTACTGCAATCTTGAAATCAAACTCAGCGATGGCAAGCGCGGGCAGCGCAAGGGGATTGTCAGCCAGTTGCTGGCCAGTCTGACCGGTGCTGAAGAAGGCATGGTGGTCAATAATAATGCCGCGTCCGTCTATTTGCTGCTCAATGAGCTGGCCAGGGGCAAAGAGGTGATTGTCTCCCGGGGCGAACAGATTCAGATTGGCGGCGGTTTTCGTATTCCCGATATCCTGGCGCTCTCTGGCGCGACGCTGGTGGAAGTTGGCACTACCAATATCACTACGGCCGATGATTACCTCAATGCCATCACCGACAATACCGCCATGGTGCTGATGGTGCACTGCTCTAACTTTGTCGTGCGTGGCTTTACCGAGTCGGCAGATATTCGTGAAGTGGCCCGGCGTTTGCCAGAGTCGGTGGTGCTGGCCGTGGACCAGGGCTCCGGCCTGTCCACGGAGAAGTTTGCCGCCAATGAAACGCCCATGAACCACTATATTCGTGCCGGCGCTGACCTGGTCTGCTTCTCTGGCGACAAGATACTCGGTGGCCCACAGGCGGGTATTATCTGCGGGCGCAGGGAGCTGGTGCAAAAGCTGGAAAAGAATCCGATGATGCGGGCATTTCGTCCCGGTCGAATGGTTTACTCCCTGCTTGAGGAGCTGCTGGTGCGCAAACTGAACCGCACCCCTGAAGGGCAGGGTGTAGCGGAGAAGTCGGTCACTGGCCAAGAGGGTATTGAGCAGCGGGCGCAGCAGCTGGCAGCTGCACTAGGTAGCTTTAGTCGTTTGGTACCGGCGCAGATGGTGGTCGGTGGTGGTACTTTGCCCGATGAATTTTTCCCGTCCTGGTCGGTGGAATTGCAGGTGAACAAGCCTTCAGAGCAGGTGCTGTCTGATTTGCGTGCCATGCCCCTGCCGGTGATTGGGGTGATTCGCAATGATCGCGTGCAGTTGAATATGGCGGCGGTACTGCCCCGGGAGTTGCCGGTGTTGACAGACCAGCTCAGGAGTTATCTTGGTTTATGAAAGCAGTGATTGGTACGGCAGGCCATGTTGACCACGGCAAAACAGCACTGATTAAGGCGTTGACCGGTATCACCACCGCCCGGCAGGAAGAGCAGGTGCGGGGTATGACCCTGGATTTGGGGTTTGCCCACTTTAGCGATGATGCTGGTTCAGGTGGCACCGTTGGCGTGATCGATGTACCCGGGCATGAGCGTTTTATTCGTAACATGGTGGCGGGCGTGTGGAGTCTGGACCTGGTGCTACTGGTGATTGCCGCCGACGAAGGCTGGATGCCGATGACCACCGACCATCTGCGGGTCGCCCACGCCATGGGAGTGCGCGATATCATTGTCTGCATCAATAAGGCCGATGCGGTGGATGAGGAAACGCTGGCGCTGGTGGAGGAAGATGCCCTGGAACAGTGCCTGGCTATTACCGATGAGATTCCCGATTCCCTCGCCGTTTCTGCCCTGACCGGGCAAAATATTGCTGCCTTGCGCACACTGATTCTGCGAAAGCTGGCCCGGATAGAACGTCAGCCGTTGTCTGCCTGTCCGCACCTCTATATTGATCGGGTGTTTACCGTCAACGGCATCGGTACAGTAGTGACTGGTAGCCTGGTTGATGCGTCAATACAGGTCGGTGACCGGTTAAAGGTTTACCCATCTGGCAAAGAGGTACAGGTACGCAGTTTGCAGTCTTATCATCACAACCTTGAGCAGGCTGAACCGGTTTCGCGGGTGGCGGTAGGCTTAAAGGGGATTACCCGCAAGGAGCTGGCGCGAGGGCACTGTCTGACGAGCCGCGATGCGCCCTGTCAATTGACTCGTCGACTGTTTGTGCGCCTGGAGCAAGGGGCTGGTGCCGGGCAGCGTAACCGTGAAGTCGAGGTGGCACTTGGTACCTGGAATGGCCTGGCGCGCATTGTCTATATCAAAGATACCCGACTGGCGTTGCTGAAGCTGGATCAGCCGGTGGCCTGTTTCTGGGGGCAGTCCATGGCCATGATTCGCCACGGTGGCAGTGAGCTGATTCACAGTGGTCGTATTGTCTGGACCAGGGATGTGGCGGTGCACCAGCGCAAGCGTTTACAGGCACTGCTTGATGACTTGCCAGAAGACTTTACGACAGGTGACCAACTGCGCCTCAGCCTTGAGCTGGAAGGTTATGTACCAGCATCACTGGCCACACCGCAGCTGTTGGCAGACCGGGACCGTTATCAGGTGAGTGGTGACTGGGTACTGAGTGTGGCCTTTAACACGTCACTGCAACAGCAGATTCTGACTTTGCTGGGCGCAGAAGGTATTGCCATGACCCTGATGGAGTTAAGTACTCGCCTGGCGGTGCTGCCAGCGGTGGTAGAGCAAGTGTTGCTGCAGCTGAAGGCTGACGACAAACTGCGTATGAGCCGTGATGCCTGGATGGCCGGTGGCGGGGCTTCGGAAGATGATCTTGGCCAGGAGGGTCAGCAGCTGCTGGCCCGTATTCGTGCTGCCGGTAAAGATGGCTTTGAGGCAGACAAGGAGAAAATTCCCGGTGCCCAGAAGCTGCTGCGCAACCTGGTGCGTCTTGGCTTTGTCATCGCCCTGGAAGGGCGTATCTACTACAGTGCCGAGCTTTATCAACAGTTGCTGGCTACCATTCTGGACGGTCTTGCTGTGGGCGAGCGTTTTACCATCAACCTGGCCCGGGAGCGCACCGGTTTGAGCCGGAAGTATATTATTCCACTGTTGAACAAAATGGAACTGGATCGCTGGGTGCGCCGGGACGACACCGATCGTATTGTTATTAAACTGCCAACAATGGCGCAGCAAACACAGGATAAGGCGGCGTAGCATGGTGCAAAAATTACTGATTATCAGTAACAATCCCAAGGTGATGGCGACCTTTTCCACCATTGCTCAATGTTGTTGTGATGATTATCAACAGGTGTTGTATCAGACTCGTAACAAGATACACGCCGGTGCCTTACTGCTGACACATCCCCTGGCTGGCAGTGTCAAACCGGGAGAGTCGCCTTATCGCTCGGTGGTTGTCGATGAACGTGAGGAAGCGTTGGATCTGCGCTCTTTAGAGGTTATTGAAGCGGCTATTGACCGTTTTAATACCTTGATGGCCGGAGCCAGGGCACGGTCGTACGATGAACAGACTTTACAGGATTTTCAGTTGATTGATTATCAGTTGCTTAAGTCGGGGCTGGAATCCATTGACCCGGCACTGACCAGAGAACCGGTACGACTGTGAGTTTTTACCAGTTAAGGGGTTGTCTTTAAATTACTTCGATATTTTTAGGGGCGCTGTCCACTTCACGCAAAAGCACAAACGCTTGGGCTTTTGCGGGCAGCGTTCTGAAATGTGGTAATTATTTCAGGACAGTTCCTGAGGGTTAATCCGACGTTACGTTTGGCTTTGCTCACTGGTAACGTCGGTCATGCCTGATCACCTGTGAGCGGCTCTGACCACATGGTTATTTTAAAGCCGTGCTGGTCGTTCTATATTGATGCTTTTCTTATTCATGGAGAGGTGTTGAGAATGGATTCAGTACATTACCGATCTCCAAATTCGCCCGATTGTCACTATGATGTTGCTTGCAACGAGATATCTTATGAGATCCCTTATAGTGATTCTTTCAGGTCCAGGGTTCTCTTCGCTGGCCGTAATGTGGCTGCTAAGGGTGGTGATTTTTGGGAGAAGGCTCATCTTATTGCACGCCAGCCTTTTGGTCTGGCTGGTGCTGCATTGGGCGCAGTAGTTGGTACTATTGGTGGGGCCGTCTATAAAACAGGCATGAGTGCTTTGGGGCGAGAAACCAGACCACTGGCAGATTATCGGGTAAAACCTGCATTCAAAGCCTATAAAGCCTTTTCTCTGCTTGCCGGTGTGGCGCTTGCCCCGGCTGTTGGCGCATTGGTCCTGGGCTTTTCAGCCGTTGGTGTGGCTGGTGCCGCATTAGGTGCCACCATTTCTGCGGTGGTTACTCCTCTATACAAAATGGTGAAGTGCCACAAGAGTGCTCAGACCAAAAGAATTTCGGATTACGTAATTAGCGCGGCCGAGTTTGGCTCCCAGGCAGCCATGGTCACTGCAGCTGTTGCATTGGTTATTGCCGGTATGGTCTTCAATCCATTGATAACGGTTGCTGTTGCGGCTGGAGTGTTGGTATCGATTTTAGCCAGTAAATACGTATGTAGTGAGCCAGACTGGTTTAAAAAGGGAAGGAATTGTAGCATGAGGATCTTTCGCGCCTGACTCCACTGGTAATTGTTCAGAAATAATTCCTATTTCTATTTTTGACTAAGAGACAGCCTGCGCGGCCCCGCCCGGCCCGATAGAGCTGTCTCTAGGTCACAAGTCTTAAATCCCTTCTTGCGCAGTCCAAATGCGGGATGACAGCTAGAGGGGGATGACCTCCCTCTGTTCTGTCATTCCGTACAGGGATTGTACGGAATCCACTTGGCAGGGATAGCAATCTGTCCGGGCATTCACCTCCCTGTAGTGTGGATCCCGTACAGTTCATTTACGGGATGACAGAGAGGGGAGCTTTTTCAACGTTGTGTACAGGGATTGCGCGGCCTTGGCGGCCCCGCCCGGCCCGATAGGGTGGGGAGTGTCATCTCTTATTATGTGGCAAGAGAAAACTGAATCTTGATCCTTGGCTCACTTTGAAGTGCAATCCTTATTGTCTCTCTCAGGGGAAAGAAAAAAACAAATAGCATGTCGTTTATATAGTGTATCAGTTTTAATATGATCGCTATGAAAGTTCTACAGCAAAATACCATGGTTTTCTATCTTGATGCTGTTTCCGATCCCGCTTATAAGAGGCAGTGGCAAAAGCCACCACTTCACTAGTCGTCATCCTTCCAAAGAGGGCTATGGGTGGATTCCTGCCTTCGACGGCGTCGCAAAAGGCTCTGAAAAGAAGGGAACCACAAAGCACACAAAGAAGAGCTTTTCTTTTCCTTTGTGACCTTCGTGTTCTTCGTGGTTCAAGGCTTTT
>JAQFVO010000453.1 GCA_027942505.1 Endozoicomonas sp.
AATGGTCAGAGGCGGCAGGGTGGATTCCATGGTGGCTTTATCGCTCACGCCGGCCTGGTAAAGCGTGGCCAGTTCCCGGCACAGGATGTCCATAGACCAGCCGTCAACAGCGATGTGGTGGAACAGCAGCAGCATGACCTGATGTTCACCCGTATTGAACATGACCACCCGTAATGGATAGTCCCGGCTCAGTTCAAAGGGCGTACTGATCACTTGCGCCAGAGTGTCGTCCAGTTCACCCGGTGATATTTCCCTGCGATCAATGGCTAACGCATCCTCACTCACCTGCTGGGTTCGTTTTATTTCGTCGTCTAAAACGAAACGAGTGCGCAAGACCGGGTGCCGGAGCGTGAGTAGTTGCACTACCCTGAGCAATTGTTCACCATCAGCAGCGCTGTGCACCTTAAAAAGCAGGGGAATATGGCAGGCTGATGTGCCCTGCTGGTACTGCTCGATAAACCATGATCGTTGTTGGGCAAAGGACATGGGGCCACGGTTAAGCCAGCGGGCTGGAATCTGTGATATCTGACGAGTCAGGTGTGGGGTAAGTTCAGCCACTGTCGGGTACTGAAACAGCAGGGCGACCGGGACTTCTAACGACAGTTCCTGGCTAATGCAATGGCACAGGCGGATAGCCAGCAGGGAATTGCCGCCACAAAGAAAGAAATTGTCGTGGGGCCCTACCTGTTCAACAGGAAGCTGAGCCTGCCAAAGCTGGCAGAGCCGGGTTTCAATAACCCTTTCGCCGTTAACCTGTGCCGGTTCTGACGCATTGTTTGTTATGGGGGATGTCAGAGGGTAGATGTTCAGGGTATGGATATGGGAGGCATCGATCACAGGGCAGTTCAGTAATGCCTCAAGGTCAATCGTGCCATCGTCAGTGTAGGGAATCGCCGTGACCGGAGCAATAAAGTCTGGTTTCCGTTCTATCAGACCATCGTCTTCTGCGCATTGCAGTTTATTATTTTCGTATAAGGATTGTCCTGCGAGATAGGCAACTAAGCGTTCGTTATCTTCGTCGTCGGATCGTATTACGAGATGGCAATCGGTCGCTTGAAATGTCTCGATCAGGTATTGCACCAGCAGGGGATATTTATCTTGTACTACGAGGGTATAGTGACTTTTAGACTTCACATCATACTCCAGAGAATTTAATCTCAGCCGGGGGCGAATATAATCGTATAGATTTAAGCTATGTAAGCGCTCATTTCAGAACGTCTTCAAAAACCAGCCTTTTACTGGCACGCATTAACCGCTTTCAAAATCTGGAGCGATGCATGAATCAAAAACCTTCAAGCAGCGCAGCCCAGTGGTACAACTTTATTGGTCAGCAGCGGGAAAGTGGCGTCAAAAAAGCATTTTTTGGATTGAATAATATTTGCCTGTCGACGTTCACTCTCTGGAAGCACAAGTAAACTCAACCCGTCGTTTCACCACCCAGTCAGTGACTGCCCCTGAGTGGATTGCGCTTCTGGTCGTAACCGTTCAAACCGCCCACAGACTCCCCCTGATTATCCAGAGGCGCTTTTCAGACTTTCCACCGAACAGCCCCGCTTGAACCACCTGAGTTATTGTTTGGCAGAAGACAGCGGCTAAAGCGCTGCATCCAACTGGCGGTTTTGCGGTTGCAGGTCGACGGGTGTGGTGGCTGCAGAATCATTCATGGGGGATGACTATAGCGGCTTTTACGACTTTTGCCGCGTAAGGTTATACGGGTTATGTCTGCGGATACTGACAAGGTCAATGCCCTCCAGCAGTAACTTCAGGTCGGACCAGCATAGAGTGTTTAAGCGCATCCTGCCAATGGTGTCGGAACCAACTCTGTTGCAGTCGCTTACTCCAGATGCAGTAACCGCTGTGTTCAAAATAAAGTACTTTGTATTGCATACGGCGGTGGTTGATAAAGACGAACAACTGCCTACTAACTGACTCTTATTCAGGGGTTTTTTCAGTCATTATTACTACTTTGTCGTATGACTTTCTCGCATCGGTGTAGCGGCTAAACAACCAGACCTGTACCTGTGATTTGGGGAAAAACATGGCCAGCGTCTCATGTGGAGGAGACGCTAGCCGGTAATTAGAGTTCCAAATCCCACGTTGACTGTTCTGGAACGGTGCTATCAAGGTTGACTTGAAGCTCAATCCACTCAGGGACAGCCAATGACTTCTGGTTGAGTGTCGTAACGAGGGGGTTGTTGATATATTCTTCGACAAATGCCCTTTGCCGTGTGTTAAGTGCCATCCGTCCCTGAACCAGAAAATCTTCTACTTCTGTTTTACCAGTTTGTTGCTCATTCTGACGTTGATTCACTCACCCTATAGCTCAGTGCCTTAAAAGCTTTTCCAATCTCCCTATTGATACGGTCAATCTTAGAAAGCAATGAGCTTCGTTCCTTTCGTATATCCTTCAGAGTCTGCTGGCCGTATTTATCAATAGGCTTGAGGTACAAAGTGGTGTTTAAGTTGTAATCATTGGCTGCAGTCTCACTAATAGACACTAACCGACTTTTTCAAGCTCCAGCATGTTGTCAGACTCAACAGAAACTTCAACT
>JAQFVO010000458.1 GCA_027942505.1 Endozoicomonas sp.
GGACACAAGGGAAAAGAAAAACTCTTCTTCGTGCTCTTCGTGTCCTTCGTGGTTCCCTTCTTTTCAGAGCCTTTTGCAACGCCCTCGAAGGCAGAAATCCACTGCGAGCCAGGCATGCTCATCGGCAAACAGGCGCCATGAATCGACCTGCTGAACAACCTCAACAACAGGGAAATTATTTCGAAACACTCCTGTAGTAGGTGACATGGCCTGTGCTGCGCTTTACGGCGCGAGAATCACACACGTCACAGGCTTTTGCCCCACTTTTGCCAAGGCTGTAATTCGCCGACTTGATCCGGGCAGCCCCTTTTTCCTCAAGCATTCTCATCAATGTGAGAGACATATCACGATCGGCGTAAGAATAGGCTGAATAATTGGTAATTCGCCGGTCGTTGACCCGGTTGATATTTTTGACCACGACAGGGTCTTCAAGCAGCACCTTCACCGTTTGCCGTTTGTAACACTTCACAGCCAGAATCAGGAAAGTATCACCGTTGTCCAGCGTGTAATTCATGTCCACCAGCTGGCTGCCTGTGTTGTCTTGCAGCCCCATCAGGTAAGAGACAATATCTGGCTGATCACTGAACCCACCGATGGACACCGCCATCATCCGCTCCACTACCTGGTGCTCTTTGAGTTGATCATTGATGTGCGGGATCGAAGCAACAAGGTACTTGAACAGCGGTATGTCCGCCTGGGCGATAATATTCTTCCAAACATAGGCAAAAACAGTCTCTACGCCCTGATGATTAACCAACTCCGCCTCAGCCTGTTTTAACAGGACGGTGTAAATCAGCAGGCGGTACTGCTCCTCGGAAATCTCCTGTGCCAATTTGGCGGTAAACACCTGCGCCAGAAAGTGGTCCCCATGTCGCCCCTTTGCGTTCACACAGGCACCGGCCTCAAGCAGTGCTGCGGCCATCGACCAATGTCGGTTAATCGCTGCCCAATGCAAGGGGGTGATACCACTTTTGTCGCTCTTGCAGTTAATATCAGCACCAGCGTGTCGCATGGCGGCTTCCAGCTCTTTAAGATTATTGGCGGCGGCTTTGCGGTGCAATCGCGCTCCATGGGCTGACTTGGCCAACGTGGTGAGCAGCAAGGTCGGCCGGTCTTGCGTGTCAGGCAAGGGTGTTTTTCGCCAGGGGAGGTTGCCAAAATAGTCATCGACCGCTTTTTGCACCAGCCGCTTTGATAACGCCACCTGGCTGTCGGACTGAACACCTTCCCCGAAGGTAAGCTGCTGCAAGATCAGTGTCTTATCACTCTTGCGTCTCACTAACTGGTCAACTGCGGCAAAGGACAACACAGACTGCGCCAGGGAACTCTTCGCCGGAACGTTCTGGTCACTGCAACGCCGCCCTTTTTCCATTTCTCCCACTGTGTCGGACAACGTCTCATGGTCACTCACAGCCACGACCGAGAACCCCTGAAAACGAGCAGGTTCCGGGTAATCACCAGGCGGATTGTAACGATCCTTTACAAGGGGGGTAACTATCAGCTGAGTGCCGAACATATGCTGCCAACAGTGAAAAATACTATGTAATGAAGGATAAGCCTGGTCGCTACTGAAAGCCGGACCTGATCTGTGCAACCCACTCAGAACAAACCGATTGCCGGAGGTACCAGAGCCTGAAAGGCCTGCCAGCTGTAACGTGTCAGGACTGCCTAGCCGTTGACCCGATTATCGTCGCCGGCGAAAGTAAGATAGTTAAACACCTCAACGCTGACAACCAGAATACATTGGTACAAATTACTGCGAACTGTTACCTGCCATATGGAGTCTAAGGTGAACAGCTGTCGGTAAGCCTTCCCGCGATCACCCAGTTTTTGACGCAGGTCACTACAACTGCTGTCCTGATCGTGCACGACCAAAACAGGTGGTTTGCACACCGCAGATCACACCTGTTCGGTAGGCCTTCGCCGAGTTTTAGCGCATCGACAATCCAAGTGGAGTTGATTCATGGAGAAGAAGATTACATTACCTTCTATGGGACAATCGTTTCTGGTTCTCGGTACCTTCCTGGTTCTCGCCTTCGCGTTTACCGTCAAACTGAACCTGCCGATTCAGCTGGCGCTCTGTTTTGGCTGGTTCCTGGCCATGGGCCTGGGCATTCAACTTGGGCACCAGTATAAAGACCTGGAAGCGGCTGCTGCCCGGGGTATTTTCAAAGGGACCAGTGCTATTTTGATTCTGCTGGCTGTGGGCGCCCTGGTGGGTGCCTGGATTGCTGGCGGCATAGTGCCTGCCATTATCTATTACGGCCTGAAGACGATTAATCCATCGATTTTTCTGCTGGCTACCATGGTGATCTGTTCCATGACGGCTCTGGCTACGGGGACGTCGTGGGGGGCTGCCGGTACTTCGGGGATCGCTATGATGGGCATTGGTCAGGGTCTGGGTGTGCCCCCACCGGTCACGGCGGGTGCCGTTCTGTCCGGTGTTTATTTTGGTGACAAACTCTCGCCTCTGTCTGACAGTGTTATTATCGCCTCTTCCATGTCGGACGTTGAGATTGTCGATCACATCAAAGGCATGCTGCCGATCAGCCTGACTGCCTATGTACTGACTGCCATGGCCTTTACTATCTACGGACTGCGGTTCAGTGGCAACGCCGATATGGCCCAGGTGCAGGAGGTGATCAACCTGATGGATAGCAACTTTGATATCTCCCTCGCGGCGTTTGTCCCGGTAGCGATTGTGCTCTTTCTGCTGGCAAAAAAATTCCCCTCCTACCCGGTCATCATGTTCGGTGCCGCCCTCGGCATGCTCTGGGCAACCCTGTTTCAGGATCGTCCCCTGGTGGAGGCGATGGGTACACTGTGGTCACCGCTGAGCATTGAATCCGGCAATACTTTTCTGGACAACACCCTCAATCGCGGTGGCATGAGCAATATGCTTGGCTCGGCAGCAGTGATCATCTTTGGCCTGGGCTTTGGCGGCCTGCTGGATAAAGTGGGTATTCTGGAAACCATCGCCGGCACCTTTGAAAAGCGGATCACCAACGAAGGTAATCTGACCGTGTACACCGTTGCCACCGCCTTTGCCACCAACGTCTTTGGCTCTGCCATGGCCGTTGCCGTGATCCTGACCCCGAAGATTATGTGCAGTAACTACGACCGCCTGGGCGTAGACCGGCGCATGCTATCACGCAGTGCCGAGTTTGGTGGCACCCTGACCTCTGGTATGGTGCCATGGTCAGATAACGGTATCTTCATGACCGGGCTGCTTGGTGTGTCAACCCTTGCCTATGTGCCTTATATGTGGATGAGTTTCATCAGCATCGCCCTGGTGATTGCCTGCGCCTATATGGGTAAACTTCGTCCGACCGATGGCAAGTACATTCGCCCCACGACCAGACTCAGCATTGACAGCCAGAGGGCTGCTGCCTGATGGCCCTCTGGCAGGGTTAATTTGGGAATTGCCCTGAAATAATTTCCAGGGACGCTGCCCGCCGCCCGCTGCCGCAAAAGCACAAACGGTTGGGCCTTTGCGGG
>JAQFVO010000479.1 GCA_027942505.1 Endozoicomonas sp.
AAGCTGACGAACATAAGGGGAACCCCTGAACAGTTCATCTCTGCTCATCTGCCCGTCAAATGAACAGTTAGGACATAACAGCGGGATACTCTCGGGTGAATCCCATCTTCGGTAGGGTCGCAAGCCACTTCGGGCAATTACTGAGATCAGCCAGTGAAAATCATCCAGTGTGCTGTATTCGTAATCCCAAATTTTCTCCCGGAAAGTGATGGCAGCGACTTTGTCGGCTTCAGGGCGTGATTCGTCAAGCCATTTATGCAGTTCCAGATACAGACCGACAAGCCATTGATTACTAGCCAGGCCTGTGTAGATCAGCCGATTTCGAAGTAACTCCCCTCTTAAAAAAGGAAAGGGAATATCATCTCTACAGAGGGAAACTGCCCGGTTGAAATCAGTATTTCTGCCCCAGCTATAGTTGAGGTCAAACTGAAAATGAACTCCACGAAAGTAAGCCCACAGATATCCTTCTGAACCTTTCTCTGATCTGCGGGGTAAATAACCTTTTTCACAAACCGTAAAATCAATTTTTCTGCACTGCATAATGTCGACATATTTTTCATCGAGAAAGAACGGGTATTCGAGCAGTTCTTTTAACTGGTGACGGTCTGATGAATCTAAACCCAGGTTCATACTGCGTGCACACCCAAGCCGATTCACATAATGACTGAATGACTGAGTAAGAACCAGAACTTTATTTATGGCCAGCTGATCAATACGGCCAACAAACTGTTCACTGGAGCAAGCCTCGTATTCAAAACCATCAATCAGATTGATCAAATGAGAACGTAGCCGCTTATCATTTTCAGAATTGTTCAAATCATTTAATAGCTGCCCCGTGCACTGGAAAGGTGTCATTTCATCACGCAATGGTTTGAGCAAATCCTCCAGAGACTGACCTACTCCCTCATCCATGGGCGAAATACGCGTCACATAGTCATTGTATTTGTGTAGCACCAACTCAAGCTTACTTTGCAAACGTTTCAGATTGGCAACGGTGTAATTTTCATAGGTGAGGGTGCCCTCTGGCACATAATCACTCCCGTGGCTACTAAAATACTGACTATCGGACAATACACGAGCCTGGGTAATTAAACGTTCAAATTCCTCTACTATTTGCGGGGACTTTTCCAGCAGCAACAAAAAAGCAGCCATCATCCTCAATATGTCAACACCCTGAGATGAATGACACAATGCAGGTTCAATAACACAATCTCCCCGAGCCACAGCCCGGCCAAGCACCTCGAGCTCACAGGGCAGTAACAGCTGACGCTCGACAAGATTTGTGAAAAAAAACAGACAATCAGCACTTCTACCCGATGTACGACCATTGATAGTTCGTTGTTGCAAACATTTGAACAGTGATACCTGTTTTTTTGCTGGAACAGACAACTTCTGTTTTACTGTTGCAACTGGATGACGGGCATATTTTCCATGAGTGAATACGTTATGATCACCCGGGACTGGTGCCGGGAAATCATTGACAAAAACAGCCTGTGTAGTGGCTTTATCCATAATGCTCCTGCGAATCGTACAATTAGTGTTACAGAATCAAATCCAGTTTCCGGATCCTTCTGCCAAGGTGACAACCAATTCATGATTGTCATCTTGGCAGCCGTCCAACGGCCTGTATTTTTATTGCAGAATAAGAAAACAGCACCACAACCTTTCGGGAATGGTTCATGCTGTCCAGTTTGAACACATCTCAGGATAGACATGGAAGAATCACAGAGCACTGAGGGAGTCAGAATAATCAAAATATTCACAAACCGTCATTCCCGCGCAGGAGGCTGTCGCAAAAAGCAAAAAAGCGTTGAACCACAAAGACACCAAGACACAAAGGAAGCCTTTTTTGTCTGCTGGGCGAAGCCTGAGCAGGCTCGGAAAAAACTTTGTGTCTCCGTGACTCTGTGGCTAAAGCTTTCATGACAGAGAGTGACGAACCATCCTCATGAACATTTGTGGTTCCCTTCTTTTCAGGGGCTTTTGCGACAACCTCGAAGGAGGATGTCGCAAAAGGTCAAGTCACTGCGCTGTCATTCCGTACAGGGATTGTTCGGAACCCATCTGGCAGGGATAGCCAT
>JAQFVO010000498.1 GCA_027942505.1 Endozoicomonas sp.
TATTTTCTAGCTTCTCTTTCATTTAACCATTAAGTTCTCGCGGTAGATCGAAAATCTTGATTTTAGCTAATCAATTCCTTGAACTTAGTTGAACCAAGTACAGGAAAACTGTTCGTTCGACAAACTCTTAAACATTTAAATATCCTATGTCATTTCTTCTGTCTCATCACAGTTAAAGGAATTTGAGATCATCGGCAGGCGCCTGCCATCGGAGAAGACACCATGAATAACCTTCAGCACCGGGGGATCAGCACCGGGTTTGACTTTCTCTCACAAGAGGCCGGGTTCGGGATTATTCAAACGCTGGTGGAGTATGACGAATCCCACAGTTATGGGCGCACCTTTACCGTCGGTGTGCTCAATACACTGCTGGTTTCCAGCCTGGGCATTGCCCTTGCCACTGTCCTCGGCTTTCTGGTCGGCATTGCCCGGCTCTCTGCCAACTGGTTGCTGGCCCGGGCGGCCTCGGTGTTTATCGAGACGTTTCGCAATATCCCTCTGCTGCTGCAAATATTTTTCTGGTATTTCGCCGTGCTGGCGGCACTGCCTCATCCGCGCCAGAGCCTGGCCTTTGGTGACATGATCTTTCTCAACCTTCGTGGTCTCTATCTGCCCCAACCCGCTATCGAGCAGGGGCTTGTTCCGGTTCTGGCAAGCGTCGTGGTGGCCATTGTCACCGCGCTGGTGGTGCGGGCAAAAATCCAACAGCGTCGGCTACGTACTGGTCAAGGCACCACCGCTATGCCCTGGTTGCTGGTGGGAATCCTGGTGGGGATACCGCTAGTGGTCTGGCACTTTTCTGGTGCCACGCTGAGTGTTGAGTTGCCCCAGTTGCGCGGCTTTAACTTCCGTGGGGGTATCACCATTATCCCGGAGCTGGGAGCGCTGCTGCTCGCTTTGACCATCTACACCGCTGCATTCATCGCTGAAGTGGTGCGGGCGGGGCTTTTCCCGTCTGTCTTCAGCTGTCTGTACAGTAGAGTGAAAATATTTGTATTTGCGCTGAATAGTAGAAGACATTTTTCATCTTTTTTTGTGTGTGATTTATTTCAAGATTAGAAGAAAAGAATAAAAAATCAGCGGTAATCTTTGCCGTTTGCCGTCTGCCGTAACCGTCATTCTTAAACTCACTAAGACACGTTTCGTTGAGTTAATATTAAAGACAGAGGTAATAGAATGTTTTTCAATACTTTTTCA
>JAQFVO010000517.1 GCA_027942505.1 Endozoicomonas sp.
AGACGGCGCTGGCACAGATAACGCCAGCCGTTATAGAAACGAACCAAGAAACGATTTTATGCTGTTACATTTCACCAAGATGCATGGCCTGGGTAACGACTTTATGGTGGTCGATATGGTATCGCAGAATCTGCGACTGCCGCCGGAAAAAATCCGCCGTCTGGCCGATCGCCGGCTCGGTGTGGGCTTTGACCAGCTGCTACTGGTTGAGCCGCCCACCAATCCGGATATGGATTTTCGCTACCGTATCTTCAACGCCGATGGCAGTGAAGTTGAGCAGTGCGGTAACGGTGCCCGCTGTTTTGCCCGTTTTGTCCGGGATAAAAAACTGATCGGTCGTGACCTTATCCGGGTACAGACTGCCGGGGGCAACATTGAGCTGCACATTCACAGCAACGGCGAGGTGACGGTAGATATGGGGGTGCCCAGGCTTGATCCTGAACAGGTGCCGTTTAATGCCGCACAGCGTTCGGTAACTTACCCTTTGCAGATTGATGATTGCGAGATTGACATCTGTGCCGTTTCCATCGGCAATCCCCACGGTGTCTGCCTGGTCGACAGTGTGCACCAGGCCCCCGTGGCACAGTGGGGACCGATGATGGAGACCCATCCGGCCTTCCCGCAACAATGCAATGCCGGGTTTATGGAGGTGCTCAGCACTGAAGAGATCAACCTTCGGGTGTACGAACGGGGTGTTGGTGAGACCCCGGCTTGCGGCACTGGTGCCTGTGCTGCTGTCGTGGCCGGGCAGTTGCTTGGTTTGCTGGACAAGACCGTGAAAGTGAATCTGACCGGCGGTAGCTTAAGCGTCAGCTGGCAGGGCGAGGGCAGCCCGGTCATGCTGACCGGTCCTGCCACGCGCGTGTTTGAAGGATATACCCGGCTGTAGCTGCCCTGAGGGGGAGGTTGTCGCAGAAGGCTCTGAAAAACCACAAAGGCAGACAGTTTTTTCAGGACTTGCCCGAGCTACGCCCGGCAGACAAAAAAGGCTTCCTTTGTGCCTTCGTGTCTTTGTGGTTCAAGGCTTTTATGCCTTTTCTAATGGCTTTACAG
>JAQFVO010000563.1 GCA_027942505.1 Endozoicomonas sp.
GTGTGTTTCTGAAGTAGAGAATCCTGGCCCTCTGCCCGTTACCAGCAAACCGACCCGGGTGCTGACGGCGTTCTCCCTGGCGGGCGGTCTGACCGACGACGCCGACAAGTCTGAAGCGAAGCTGATCCGCGATGGCAAGGCGAGAACCATCGATATGGCCAGCCTGTTTGATGGCGATATGACACAAAACGTCATTCTCAAAGATGGCGACGTGCTCAATGTCGACAACAACCGCTACCGCCAGATTGTCATCATGGGTGAGGTGAACAAAGTCGCCGCCATGCCTTACGACCAGCGCGGCATGAGTTTGAACAACGCCCTGGTGGCTGCCAGTGGTATCAGCCAGGTATATGGCAACGCTAAAGGGGTTTACATCCTGCGCAATGGCAAGGCTAACGAGAAAGCCACGGTCTACCGGCTGGATATGACCAACGCCGCCGCCTTGCTGCTGGCTGAACGGTTCCCGCTCAATGCACGCGATATCGTCTATGTGGATACCGCCGGTGTGGCCCGCTGGAACCGTGTGATCAACCAGATCCTGCCGAGCATGAGCTTCATCAGTGCCACATCCGCGCTATGACCTGATGCTCCCAAGCTGTCCCCAATTACACACCCGATAGCCACAAGCAGAAAATGTAGTCCACTAACGGGGCTGCATTTTCACAGGAAAAATACAGCCGGCACTTATGAATAATCCTCACACATCGACCAACCTTCGTCAGGCAGGCAGCGACATCGTCAGCCTGGCGGAAATTCTTGCTATTGTGCTCAAGGGCAAATGGGTAATCACCTCGGTGACGCTGGTGGCCGGTTTGCTGGCTATGCTGTTTGCTTTTACTGCCACTCCCATCTATCAGGCGGATGCCCTGTTGCAGATCGAAAAGAAGAGTTCTGTGCTCGGTGGCATCAATAACAGCCTGACCAATATGCCCGATGATCTGAGTTCCACGGCTGAGATCGAACTGATTCGTTCCCGCATGGTGCTCAGCCAGGCAGTTGCTGAATTGAAACTGGATATTCATGCCGCACCTGAGTATTTTCCCAAATTCGGTGCTACCGTTGCCCGGCGCTTTCAACCCACTGCCACGGAGCCATTTAACCGGGACTGGCATCAGAGCAATTGGCTGGCCCATTACGCCTGGGGTGGTGAGCGAATTCGGGTGGAACGGCTTGATGTGCCAGACAGCCTGATTGGCCACCGCTTTACGCTGGTCAAGAACGACCACCAAAACTTCACCCTGTACCAGGGCAGTGAAAAAATACTGCTTGGTCAGACAGGCAAAGCGGCGTCATCGCCAGATGGTGAAATTCGCCTTTTTGTCTCCCAACTTGAAGCTCTGCCCGGTACCCACTTCACCCTGGTAAAGCAGGATGTGAACCAGGCCATCCGCCAGCTCTCCCGGCGCCTGTCTATTGCTGAAAAAGGCTGGGATACCGGCATCTTGCAGATGGTGATCACTGGTCCCAACAGCCGCGAAAATCAGCGGGCCCTGAACGAGGTAGCCCGCGCCTACCTACGCCAGAATGTGGCCAGAAAATCTCAGGAAGCCGAAAGCAGCCTGGTCTTTCTGGAGGAGCAACTGCCGCTGGTCAAGGCTGAGCTGACGGAAGCGGAAAACAACCTGAACAGCTTTCGCCTGCACAATCAGTCGGTAGACCTGACCATGGAGACCCAGAGCCTGCTCAGTCAGATTGTCGAGTTGGAAACCCGTATTTCACAGCTTGAGCTGCAACGCAAAGAGCTGTTAATGAGTTACACCGTAAACCACCCGGCACTCAAAGGGCTGGATGAGCAGAAGGCGTTTCTTCAGGCTCAGCTGAACCAGCTGAACAGCAGCAGTCAGAGCCTGCCAGCAACCCAGGTGGACATGCTGCGCCTGACCCGCAATGTGGAGGTGAGCACTGAAGTGTATACCCAGATGCTCAACAGCCTCCATGAGCTGAAGGTGGTGAAGGCCGGTACAGTGGGCACCGTGCGTATTATTGATTATGCCGTCAGTTCGCCTGCCCCTATCGCTCCCAACAAGGTCTTGATCGTCCTGGTAGCACTGGTGGCCGGTGCGATTGTCAGTTGCGGCTTCGTTTTTATCCGGGCATTGATAAGCGGCGGGGTGAAAACACCGGAGGAGATCGAAAGTCAGCTGGGCATGGCAGTCTATGCAGCCATTCCCCAGAGCGAACACTCGACCATGCTGGAGCGTGCGGCCCGTAAAGCCTCTTTCAAGAATGGTTATTTGCTCGCCCGCTCGGCCCCGAAAGACCTGGCTATGGAGAGTCTGCGCAGCCTGCGTACCAACCTGGCTTTTGCCCTGATGGAGTCAGCCAACAACCGGATTATGATCACCGGGCCGGCACCGGGCGTGGGTAAGTCATTCGTTTCGGCCAACCTGGCGGTATTGCTGGCACAAGCGGGTAAAAAAGTACTGGTGATCGATGCCGACCTGCGCAAAGGTCAACTGCACAAGAAATTCGGTCTGCAAGGCGGACACGGACTCGCTGATATGTTGGTGGACCCGCAGTTCAATGCCATTGTCAACGTAGAAGCAAATCTGGACGTGATTGTTGGCGGCAAGCCACCACCCAATCCGTCAGAGCTGTTGATGAGCCCGGCGTTTGCCGCCCTGCTGGAACGGGTTTCTGCCCGGTATGATGTGGTCATTATCGATACGCCACCGATCCTGGCGGTGACCGATGCTGCTGTTATCGGTGTGCAGTGCGGATGCTCATTGATGGTGGTACGGGCTGAAAGCAACTCCATCCGGGAGATTGATCACGCCGCTAACCGCCTGCGTCATGCCGGTGTCAATATGCGCGGTTGTGTGCTCAATGGCATGACTAAAGCCAGCAGGGGGCAGGAGTTCTACCAGTACAGTTACAGCTGAGCAAGACTTTTTAAGCAATACCATGATCACTTAAAGCACTTGCAAAAAAACGCTGAAAAAAATAACCACACCAAGAGTGCCCCGATATGGAAAAAGCATTGTTGACCGCAATCTTTGCTTTTGCGCTGTCATTCGCCTTGATCAAAATCATGAAACCCATCTCCAGAAGGATTGGCCTGGTCGATAAGCCCGATGCCAGAAAGCGCCATGAACACGCCGTGCCTCTGATTGGTGGGCTGGCCATATATTGCACATTGCTGATTATCGGATTGGCGTTTGCCTGGGAGGGACACGGAGCCAGGTCCTACCTGATCGCCGCCGGTTTCATCACCATAATTGGCGTGCTCGACGACCGGCTTGACCTCAGTGTTGGCCTCAGGGTACTGAGCACCTTTGCTGCCACCGGCGTGACGATGTATTTCGGCGGAGCGATCTTTACCAACCTGGGTAACCTGCTGGGGTTTGGTGATATCGTCATGCCGCTTTACATTGCTGTCCCATTCACGCTGATCGCCTGCTTTGGGATTATCAACAGCATGAATATGATCGATGGGCTTGATGGTCTCAGTTCCGGTATTGCCATGATGGCTTATAGCTCAATACTGATTACTCTGGATTTTTCCCCACACATGCTGCTGCTGCTTTTCACGCTGATGGGCGCAACCCTGGCATTCATACTGTTTAACCTGCAAGTCTCAGTGCGCATGCAAAAAGTATTTATGGGCGACGCTGGCAGTATGCTCATTGGGTTTTCTCTGATTATCATCCTCTGTTACGCCACACAAACGACAGCTGCTGGAAGCCCGCGTTTTGACCCGGTAACCGGACTCTATTTTGTTGGCCTGCCGTTAATCGATATGGTGTCAACGGTGCTGTGTCGTGTGCAAAAAGGTAAAAACCCGTTTAAGGCAGACCGCACCCATGCCCACCACATCCTTCTGGATCTTGGTCTTAGTCCGAAAAGGGTGTTGTTCATTCTGTTGTCTGTGGCTGGCCTGATCAACGTCATGGGGATTGTGTTGCACTACCTGGACATCCCTGCCTGGTTGCAGTTTGGCCTGTTCCTCTTGCTGTTTACTTTTTACTTCCATGGGGCAAAACGTAGGTCCCGGCAGATTGGGTTGTTGGAAAGTAGTGCCAGCAATTAACTCCTTTCTTGAATTCGACAAAAAGAAAATGATTCATCAGAGAGACACCGAAGAAAAAACACAGGGAAGCAAAATGAAGTTCAATCAAGACCCGGTTATTGCTGTTATCGGTCTGGGCTATGTAGGCCTGCCCCTGGCCGTCGAGTTTGGCAAAAAATACCACACCATCGGCTTTGACATTAACCCGGCGCGGGTTGAAGAGCTTATGAGTGGCCATGACAGTACGTTGGAATGTTCCGATGAGGAGCTGGCGTCGGCCAACAGGCTCGGCTATTGCTGTGATTTGAACGACCTCAAGACAGCAAATGTCTACATCGTCACGGTGCCGACTCCCATCGACCGCCACAATCGTCCAGACCTGACGCCACTGATTCGCGCCAGTGAAATGCTGGGCAGCGTGGTGGACAAAGGTGACATTGTCGTTTTCGAATCTACCGTCTACCCTGGCGCCACGGAAGAAGACTGTATTCCACTGATCGAAAAAGCCTCAGGTCTGGTTTATAACCGCGATTTCTTCGCCGGCTACAGCCCGGAGCGGATCAACCCGGGTGATAAACAACACCGGCTGACTACCATCAAAAAAGTCACCTCCGGATCAACCCCGGAAGTGGCCGACTATGTGGACAGTCTTTACGGCTCGATCATTACCGCTGGCACCCACAAAGCCAGCAGCATCAAAGTGGCGGAAGCGGCCAAGGTTATTGAGAATACCCAGCGTGACCTGAACATTGCCCTGGTCAACGAACTGGCGTTGATTTTTGATCGTCTGGGCATTGATACCGAGGAGGTGTTGCTGGCTGCCGGCACCAAATGGAACTTTTTGCCGTTTCGCCCCGGTCTGGTGGGTGGCCACTGCATCGGCGTTGACCCCTACTACCTGACCCATAAAGCACAGGAAATTGGCTACCACCCGGAGGTAATTCTGGCTGGGCGTCGTATCAATGACAGTATGGGGCAGTTTGTGGTTAACCAGGTGGTGAAAAAAATGATCAAGCGCCGCATTCATGTTGAAGACAGTAATGTGCTAATCATGGGGCTGACTTTCAAGGAGAACTGCCCAGATCTGAGAAATACCCGAGTTATCGATATGGTCAGGGAGTTTCGCGATTGTGGGGCCAACGTGGATGTCTATGATCCTTGGGTGAATCCGGCAGAAGCCGAACACGAGTACGGTATTACGCCAGTAAAAGAGCCGGCTTTCGGTAAATATGAGGCCATTGTGCTCGCCGTGGCCCATGACCAGTTTAAGGATATGGGAAGCGAGGCGATCCGTAAACTGGGCCGGCGTGACTGCGTAGTTTATGACATCAAACACATCCTTTCCGCTGAAATGGCCGACGGACGGCTTTAACAAGCACCTACGGCAAATACCCGAAAAATAACGCCATTATAAAAGACATTAGACGTTTGAATATGGTGTCTTTGCCGTCCTGACCAGAAATAGCACAACAATGAAATACGACTTAATAAAAAGACAGCTGCAAAGCAGCCCAAAGTCCTGGCTGATCACTGGCGTTGCCGGCTTTATCGGCTCGAACCTGCTGGAAACCCTGCTCAAGCTTGATCAGACAGTGGTCGGGCTGGATAACTTTGCCACCGGCCATCAGCGTAATCTGGACGAAGTCCAGCGTCTGGTCAGCCCACAGCAGTGGCAACGTTTTACCTTCTATACTGGTGACATCCGAAACTTGGAAGATTGTCAGCAAGCCTGCCGGGGCGTGGACTACGTCCTGCACCAGGCGGCCCTGGGTTCGGTTCCCCGCTCCATCAATGACCCAATCACCACCAACGACACCAATATCTCCGGCTTTCTGAATATGCTGGTGGCCGCTCGTGATGCCAGCGTCAAAAGCTTCACCTATGCTGCCTCCAGCTCCACCTATGGCGATCACCCGGCACTGCCCAAGGTTGAGCCGAATATTGGTAATCCTCTGTCGCCTTATGCAGTGACCAAATACGTTAATGAACTCTACGCCAGTGTCTTTGCCAGAACCTACGGCTTGCAGTGCATTGGGTTGCGATATTTCAATATTTTTGGCCGACGCCAGGACCCGAACGGTGCCTATGCGGCCGTTATTCCCAAATGGATATCGTCACTGCTGCACGGTGAAACGGTCTATATCAACGGTGACGGTGAAACCAGCCGGGACTTCTGTTACATCGACAACGCAGTGCAGGCAAATATTCTCTCAGCAGTGGCCGATGACAGCGCAAAAGATCAGGTCTATAACGTGGCAGTGGGAGACCGGACGACACTTAACGACTTGTTCAATGGCATAAAGAGCAACCTGATTCAATCACATGCAAACCTGAACGACGCCAAACCAGTGTATCGTGATTTTCGTGCCGGCGATGTGCGCCACTCACAGGCAGAGATCAGCAAGGCTCAGTCGCTGCTCGGTTATCAGCCGACCCATCGGATTATGGACGGGATTGGTGAGGCAATGGTTTGGTACCTCGCTAATCATCAGGACGGCTGTAATTGACTACATGTAAGCAGTTTCAGTTTATTACCTGAAACCATTGCCCCGATTAACTACGACAAACAGTACTATGAAAAAAACCATTCTGGTCACAGGCGGTGCCGGGTTTATCGGCTGTGCAGTTGTACGACATTTGATAAATAATACTGATCACACTGTGGTCAATATTGATGAGCTGACCTACGCCGGTAATCTTGAGTCATTGGCCAGCGTCAGTGGCAGCATTCGCTACCACTTTGTCCATGCCGATATTTGCGACAGACAGACAATGACGCAAACATTTGCCGAGTTCCAGCCGGATCTGGTCATGCACCTGGCCGCAGAAAGCCATGTGGATCGTTCCATTGATGGCCCGGCAGAGTTTATCCAGACCAATGTCGTTGGCACCTGCACTTTGCTGGAAGTGGCCCGCGCCTATTGGAGTGAGTTGAGCGCGGATCGCAAGGTGGCATTTCGTTTTCATCACATCTCTACTGACGAAGTCTATGGTGATCTTGATGGTACTGATGACCTGTTTACCGAATCGACGCCCTATGCGCCCAGCTCCCCATACTCTGCCAGCAAGGCCAGCTCCGACCATCTGGTCAGGGCCTGGCATCGGACCTATGGCCTGCCGGTACTGATCACCAACTGCTCTAACAACTATGGGCCTTACCACTTCCCGGAAAAGCTGATTCCCCTGACCATTCTCAATGCTTTGGAAGGTAAGCCGCTGCCGGTTTACGGTAAGGGAGAACAAGTGCGTGACTGGCTCTATGTAGAAGACCACGCTCGTGCACTATACAAAGTATTGACTGAAGGCAAGGTGGGGGAAACCTACAACATCGGCGGTCACAACGAAAAGCAGAATATTGACGTGGTGTATGCTCTGTGTGCTCTGCTGGAGGAGTTGGCACCCAGCAAGCCGGAAGGTGTGACTGCCTACAAAGAGTTGGTCAACTTCGTTAGCGACCGCCCGGGTCATGACCATCGTTACGCAATTGATGCCAGTAAAATGGCCAGTGAACTGGGTTGGCAACCAGAAGAAACCTTTGCCACCGGCCTGCGTAAAACGGTGCAATGGTATCTGGCAAACCGTCAATGGTGTCAGCATGTGCAAGATGGCAGTTACCAGCGCCAGCGACTGGGTGCTCTGTAACAGGCCTGATAGGAAGAAGACCATGACACATGCAAAAAAAATCTTGCTGCTCGGGGCTGACGGTCAGGTTGGCTGGGAGCTGCAACGGTCGCTGCTGACGCTGGGGCAGATTGTGCCAGTGGATCGTGCCCAGTGTGACCTGGCACAGCTGGATCGGGTGAACCGTTTACTTGGGGAAATCAAGCCAGAGATAATTGTTAATGCGGCTGCTTATACGGCAGTTGATCAGGCAGAACAAGAGCTTGAAGCAGCACGACAACTGAACAGCGCACTACCTGCATGTCTGGCAGAATATGCCAGAAATTCTGGCGTATTGTTGGTGGATTATTCGACCGACTATGTCTTTGATGGCGGCAAATCATCACCCTACCTGGAAAGTGATATGCCATCTGCCATTAATGTATACGGTCAGAGCAAGCAGGATGGGCTGCAAGCCATTGTGGATAGCGGCTGTCGTCACCTGATATTGCGAGTCAGCTGGGTGTATAGCAAGCGTGGTAAAAACTTTCTCAACACCATCATGCGCCTTGCCGGTGAGCGTGATGAACTCAGCGTGGTTGCTGACCAGATTGGTGCGCCAACACCGGCTGATTTGATCGCCGATGTAACGGCGCATGCCATGCGTGCAATCTTCAATGGCAGTGCCCGGGGGGGCGTGTATAACTTGGTACCAGAAGGTGTGACCAGCTGGCACGGTTTTGCTGTTGAGATCGTCCGACAGGCGCATAATGCCGGTTATCCACTGAAGCTACAGCCAGAGAACATCAAACCCATCACCACGGCTGAGTACCCGACACCGGCCCATCGACCGGCCAATTCCCAACTGGACACCGGCAAGTTAAAAGACACTTTTCATATAAATCTGCCCAACTGGCAGACACCGTTGCAACGATTGATCAACCAATAACACTACCTCAACCCATAAAGATAATTATTATGACTGCTCGCAAGGGAATTATTCTGGCCGGAGGATCAGGTACGCGCCTGTACCCAATCACGCAGGCTGTTTCTAAACAGTTGTTGCCTGTTTATGACAAACCGATGATCTACTATCCCCTGGCCACGCTGATGCTGGCTGGTATCCGGGATATCCTGCTGATTTCTACGCCACTTGATACCGTGCGCTTTGAAACATTGCTTGGTAACGGCGAACAGTGGGGTATTAACATCCAGTACCAGGTACAACCTTCACCAGATGGTCTGGCCCAGGCATTTATTATTGGTGAGCGATTTATTGGCCAAGACAATTGTGCATTGGTGCTTGGGGATAATATTTTTTACGGCCATGACCTGACCGTAAAGTTGCAACAGGCCAATCAGCGTCAGCACGGTGCAACAGTATTTGCTTACCATGTTAACGACCCGGAGCGTTACGGCGTGGTGGAATTTGATCAACAGGGTGTGGCGGTGAGCCTGGAGGAGAAACCAAAACAGCCCAAGTCCAACTATGCGGTCACTGGCCTCTATTTTTACGATAACCAGGTGGTCGATATTGCCAAGTCCCTGAAGCCTTCTGACCGTGGTGAACTGGAAATTACTGACGTTAACAACCGCTACCTGGCCATGAATCAATTAACTGTAGAGCCTCTTGGTCGTGGTTTTGCCTGGCTCGATACCGGCACTCACAAATCCTTGCAGGAAGCGACCAATTTTATTGAGACCATTGAGTGTCGTCAGGGATTAAAAGTAGCCTGCCCGGAAGAGATCGCCTACCGTATGGGCTTTATTGATAACGAGCAGTTAAATCGTCTTGCCCATCCACTGATGAAAAGTAATTACGGACTCTACCTGCAAAAAGTCAGCCGTGAGGAGATCCTGGCATGAAGCTGACGCAAACTTCTATCCCCGATGTAGTAATTATTGAGCCGATAGTTTATGAAGATGAACGCGGCTGGTTTATGGAGAGTTTTAATGAGCAGCGCTTCCAGCAGGAGCTGAACAGTCTCGGTTTGGCCGTTCCGGGATCATTTGTTCAGGATAATCACTCATGCTCACACAAACATGTACTAAGAGGGTTGCACTATCAGGAAGCGCCCCATGCACAGGGTAAGCTGGTCAGGGTAACCCGGGGTTCTGTGTTTGACGTGGCAGTGGATATCCGCCCCGACTCACCAACCTTTGGTAAACATATTTCAGTTGAACTCTCCGAAAATAATGGACGGATGCTCTGGATACCAGAAGGCTTTGCCCATGGATTTCTTGCCTTGGAGGATGATACTCATTTTTTTTATAAAACGACGAGGTACTACCACAGAGAGAGTGAGCGTGCTCTGTGCTGGGATTCTTCGGAGCTGGAAATAGAGTGGCCGGTAGTGGAAAAACTGCTGATAACAGAAAAAGACCAGAATGCACCGGAGTTTGCCTCGCAGAGATTTACCAGTCTATGAATAAAGAGCCAGTAGCTGTATGTGTTATTACATACAACTCATCCGGAACAGTGCTGGAAACTTTGGACAGTATTTTGCATCAATGTTACGGGCCGGAAAATATTGAGCTGATCATTGCAGATGATTATTCTAGTGATAATACGGTAGAGGTTGTTGAGAGCTGGTTATCAGCCTTTGGGCATTGTTTTTATCGTGCCCATTTTATCAAACACAAAAAAAATGGTGGGCCACCAAAAAATATTAACTCTACCTGGAAAGCCTGCCAAAGCGAATGGATTAAAAGCTTGGCTGGTGATGATATTCTTTTTGAGCACAGTATTGATAATTATATTCAATTTAAAAATGACCATCCAGAGGCAGAGTGTATATTTGGTCGGATGGTGACGTTTACAAAAGATAAAAATCAGGTCAAGCCTGTTGTTGGGCGGAGTTGGACTAAATTTTTCACCTTGGGAATAGATGACCAGTATCAATATATGTTGACTAATGCCTTCAACATAGCACCAGCTTCATTTTTAAATAGGAAGACATTGGCAAAAGTGGGGTTCTGTGATGAGAAGTATCATTTGTGTGAAGATATACCGCTGTGGTTAAAATTATTAAAGCAGGGTGATTCCCCATTTTACTGTGTAAATAATGTAACGGTAAAATATCGGATAGGTGATTCTATATCTCACCAAACTGATCGATTTGTTAATTTAACCTTTAAGAAAGAAGTTGAGCAAATTTATAATGATCACATCTATCCAAATTTAACCACAAAGGATAAGTGGCTAATTTATGACAGAAAGTTAGAGTTGATGTCTTTCTATATTATCTATTATGTGTTGAAAAATAGTACAGGGTTCCTATCATCGCTCGTGTACAACCTTTTTGCCCTATTGCGGCCAAGATATTATCTATCAAAACTGGGGCTGCTATAAAAAACGAGCAATTTTCTTTCAAGCTTTCTACATCCAAATAATTATGAGTGAAGATAAGGTTGATAGCTGTTCTATCAGAATGAAAAACCTGAATTTGAAAAGTGAGAGACTCAGCCACCGTACAATCCAGGAAGCTCTAAAGTCGAGAAAAAACAGGGAGGGAGATAATGAAGCCAGAGTTTATACATTTTAAAGAGTTCTCCGATGGCCGAGGTGGGCTGGTCGCGCTGGAACAGCACCATAATATTCCATTCGGTATCAAGCGAATTTATTACATTTATGGCACGCCGGAAAACACTAGTAGAGGATTTCATGCTCATAAAGCTCTTGAGCAAGTGGCAATATGTGTAAAAGGTGCCTGTTCATTCGTGTTGGATAATGGTAAGGAAAAAATTAACTGCCGATTGGATTCACCCACAATTGGCCTCTATATCGGAAAAAATATTTGGCGAGAGATGTTTAACTTCACTGAAGATTGCGTGCTGATGGTGCTAGCCAGCGACTTTTATGAAGAAGCAGATTATATCCGTGATTATGACATTTTTTTACGAGCCGCAAGCTGATGTTTATCCATCCAATGTCTGATGTTCAGTGTGAAAATATCGGTAAAGGTAGCAAGGTCTGGCAGTTTTGTGTGGTGCTACCCAAGGCCATTATCGGTAACAACGTCAATATCTGCTCTCATTGCCTGATTGAAAATGATGTAGTTATTGGTGATAACGTCACTGTGAAAAGTGGGGTGCAGATTTGGGATGGTATCACCATTGAAGACAACGTGTTTATTGGTCCCAATGTCACTTTTTGCAATGACAAGATGCCGCGATCAAAAGTATATCCGGAAGCATTTTTGCCAACAATAATAGGCAAAGGAGTCTCTATTGGTGCCAATGCCACGATTCTGCCGGGGATAACTATTGCCCCTGCTGCCATGGTTGGTGCCGGCGCCGTGGTTACCAAAGATGTACCAGAACGTGCTGTGGTTATGGGTAATCCGGCGCATGTTGTACGGTTTTTGGAAGTAGGTGATGAGCACTAAGTATAATAATGAACGAAACCCTTTGATCAGTGTTGTTATGCCATGTTTCAATGTGGCTAGTTTTGTCGACAGAGCAATTCAATCAGTATTTAATCAAACATACGACAATATTGAACTGATCTGTGTTGATGATGGTTCAACAGATAATACGTCAGAAATTATTGACAAGTACTGCCGACAATTCAACATAAAGTTGATAAGGCAGACCAATCAAGGAATTTTGAAGGCTCGGCGAACGGCAATAAATGCGGCAGGTGGAGAGTATATTGTATTATGTGACGCTGACGATACCATTGAAGAAACGGCCATTGAGAAGTCAGTGAGTATCATTCTTGATCAAGGTTGTGATGCGGTGGTCTGGGAGTTTTATTCTGATAATGGTAAAAGTAAAAATCCGTTGTTGACTTATGACAAAGAGTTAGAGTTTGTGTCTGGTTTGGAGGCATTTAAACAGACTTTGCCCAAGTGGCTTTTGACCGGGATTGGTCTTTTTAAAAAAGATATTTATCAGAAGGCGTTCTCAATTTACGATGATATGCAGTTTGAATCATGTAACTCAGATGAGTTTGTTACGCGGGCTGCCTTTATAAGTTCGAACCAGGTTGCTAAGGCAAAAATAAAATATTTCTATTATTGTAATGAAGAGTCAGCAACGAAAAAATTCAAGTTATCCTGGTCTTTACGACTTGTTACCAATAAAGCTATTTATGATTTGCTTTGTAAACGTAAGCTGTTTGGTGAGCTGGGAGAGGGTGTCGTTACGGTTTTTGTTGATGAGCTGATTTCGTTGAAAAAAAGTTACTCAGCAAATAAAGGTGATTTAACCCCTGAAGATAGAAATACATACATCAAAAATTGTATAAGCGGGTTCAAGGGAGTCAGCTTTAATCATTATCTGCACTGGCTGTTTAGATCTGGTAGAAGCCTGAAAAATAAAACTCATTTTGCGTTAACCATTTTGTATTTTTATGGACAATTAATGTGATTGACTTTCTTAACCTGAAACTGATTAACCAACAATACCGGGAAGAACTGATCGCTGCTGCTACTCGTGTTATTGACTCCGGCTGGTACATTCTTGGCAACGAAGTGGCGCAGTTTGAACAGGAATTTGCCTGCTACTGCCAGACAGAATATTGTCTGGGGGTTGCCAATGGTCTGGATGCCTTGATTTTGATCCTGCGAGCGTACATAGAGATGGGGGTTATGGTTGAGGGGGATGAGGTGATTGTACCTGCCAACACCTACATTGCCTCCATTCTGGCCATTTCTGAAAATGGCTTGAAGCCGGTACTGGTGGAGCCAGACCCGACAACCTACAACCTGAACCCGGCGCTGATTGAGCAACATATCAATGGCAGAACCCGGGCGATACTTACGGTTCATCTCTATGGTCAGGTTACCGGAATGGATGAAATAAACACCATTGCCGGAAGGTACGGTCTGAAAGTCATTGAAGATTGCGCCCAAGCCCATGGTGCGCTGTACCAAGGCAGAAAAGTGGGTAGCCTTGGGGATGCTGCCGGTTTCAGCTTTTATCCGGGTAAGAACCTTGGTGCCTTGGGTGATGCCGGTGCTGTAACCACTTCAGACCCGCAGCTGGCCAAGACCATTAAAGCACTGCGTAACTACGGTTCCCACGAGAAATATAAAAACCTATATCAGGGTGTCAATAGCCGTTTGGATGAAATGCAGGCGGCAATGTTGCGGGTAAAACTTCATTATCTGGACAGTGAAACCGAGCGTCGTCGTGCTGTTGCCCGGCGGTATCGGACAGAGATTATCAACCCGACCATCAGGCTACCCGAGTGGGCAGGTGATGAGAGTCACGTATTTCATCTTTTTGTTGTGCAAACTGATAACCGGAATCAGTTTCAAGGGTATTTGACCGACCATGGTATTAACACTGTCATCCACTATCCGGTTCCTCCGCATAAACAGACGGCTTATGAGTGCTTCAGTGGCCTGAGCCTGCCCGTTTCTGAAGCTATGCATCAACACGTCATCAGCTTACCCATCGATCCAACCATGTCTGAGTCGGCGGTTGATGCAGTGATTGCTGCTGTAAATGGCTTTAACGTCTGAATGGGCGATTATGGGGTGCTATATCCCCTGAGTTTTTCTATGAATGAACAAAATTCAAAAAAGCAAATACTGAAATCGTCATCAATCATTGGTGGGGCGTCGATTATTTCCATCGTGTTTGGCCTGGTTAAGGTTAAGGGGCTGGCCATGATCATGGGGCCTGGCGGTGTTGGTCTGCTGGGGATTTTGCAGTCATTGCTGGGGCTGGCGGGCACACTGTTCGGACTGGGACTCGGGACGATCGGGGTGCGCGAGATTGCTCGGTTCCACGACCAGCAGGAAAAAGTAGGCGAGGTAAGAAAAGCCTTGTTTATAGCCAATCTTATGCTAGGGCTGCTTGCTGCCGGTTTAATTATTTCTTTTCGGGTAATGCTGTCAGAACGATTGTTTGGTAGCTCTGAACAGCAACTGGCCGTTTGCCTGGTGGGGATCGGCGTATTGTTCACCTTGATTGGGGCTTCACAGAGTGCGGTGTTGCAGGGATTTCGCAAAATTGCCGAGCTGGCAAAGGTAAAAATTATTACAGCACTTGCCTCAACGGTGATTGGGCTTGGCGCGGTTTACTATCTGGGCAGCAATGGAATTGCTGTCTTTCTTCTGGTATTACCAGTCGCTGGTTGTCTATGTGGATTGTTCTATACCCGCAAGCTACCCAAGGTCCGCTCGATCAATTCTTCATGGCCCGAGCTTTGGCCTTTGTGGAAAAGTATGGCGACCCTTGGTGCTGTTTACATGCTTTCAGGTTTTTTGGGGGAGGGAACGAAGCTATTGGTACGAGAGTTTATTATTGAGGATATGGACCTGCACGCTGTCGGCTATTTTCAGGCCGCCTGGTCTATCTCCATGACCTATATCGGACTGGTTCTTGGCGCAATGGCAGCGGATTACTACCCACGCTTGACTCAGGCCATGGACAACAGCAAACAGGCAAATGAGCTGGTCAACCACCAAACCGAAATTGCCATTGTATTTGCTGCCCCGATTATTCTTGGCATGATCACTTTTGCACCCTTGGTCATAACCATTCTTTACTCCAGTGAATTTGTGCCATCCATTGAAATTCTCCGGTGGCAAGTGGCGGGCGATATCTTAAAAATTATTGCCTGGCCGATCAGTTTTATTGTGTTGGCCAGTGGTAAGGGTAGACTGTATTTTCTCCTGGAGATGAGTTGGAATATTTCTTATGTTTTTCTGGTTTATTTCGGCCTGCAAATATTTGGCCTTGAAGCGACTGGTTATGCATTTGTATTGAGTTACCTGGTCTACCTTGGTTGTTCCTTTTGGTCGGCAAGACGTTTGATCGGTTTTCACTGGATTTCAGCAAATAAAAATTTTGGCTTGTGGTTACTGGTAGCCACTGCGACGATTTTGCTAGCCAGTTATTTTAATTCAGTGGCAACTATGTTGGTTGGTAGCGTATTTACTATAACCAGCATCCTGGTTTCATTGAGGATGTTAAATGACATTGGGGTGGTCAGTAAAAAAATTAACCAGTTGCTCGTGTTTGGAAAAAAGCTGAAATTAATCCGTTAAATAATAATTACACTGCGTAACACCAGTCTGTGAATAAAGAATCAGTAGCTGTATGTGTTGTCACCTACAAAATATTTTTCACCCTACTTGGGGGGCGAAGAGCCTTCTGGTATGGAGAACTTGGCAATCGTTTGGCTGACCGATAAAATTTTGGAATTTATTCACTTCAACTCTTAAACGCAAGATAGCCGCTGATAAAGTATTGAGCTACATCTTTTTTCCCTTTTAATATTATTTTTTTACTGCATTTAATCTTTGATTGTAGAGGTGATCGTTGAACATTGCTCTCATAACCGCCCGTGGCGGCTCAAAAGGCTTACCCAGAAAAAATATCCTTGAGATAAATGGTTTACCTCTCATTGGGTGGTCAATTAAGGCTGCTCAGGAAACCTCGTCAATTGATCATGTTTATGTAACAACTGAAGATAGAGAAATTGCAAATATAAGCATTGAATATGGGGCTGAAATTATTGATCGACCTTCCGAATTAGCACAAGATAACTCAGGCAGTGAGTCGGTCATCCAGCATGCACTGGAGTGTCTTTCAAAAAATGGTGTACAAGTAAACGACGTTTGCCTATTACAACCAACATCTCCGTTGCGAACACATCAGCATATTGAAGAAGCCTATAACTCTTATAGTGATCAAAAAGCAAATTGTGTTATCAGTGTATTTGAGCCACAGCATAGCGCAGCCAAAGCATACAAGCTTAATGATGATGGTTCTATAACAGGGTTACTATTTGATGCAGCACCCTATACACCAAGACAAAATCTACCGACCACCTTCCAGCCTAATGGTGCCATCTACTGGTTCTCTGCAGAGCAGTTTCTATTAACAGGAAAAATACCTGGAACAGGCGTGTTTCCATATGTAATGGAAGAAGCCAATTCCATCGATATCGACACCATTGACGATTTTATAAAAGCTGAAGAACTTTTAAAGAAAAGGGTTAAATGACGTGAATCCGGTATTTCAAATTTCAGGGCGAAAAATAGGGCTTGATCACGATCCGTTAGTTATTGCGGAAATTGGCATCAATCATGAAGGCAGTCTTCAAACTGCCTTTGAAATGGTGGATGCAGCTATCAAAGCAGGCGCAGAAATCATCAAGCACCAAACTCATGTGGTTGAAGATGAAATGAGTGCGGATGCCAAAAAGGTAATCCCGGGCAATGCAGATGTTTCTATCTATGAGATCATGGCTCGCTGTGCCCTGAATGAAGAAGATGAAACCAGTCTTAAGGAATATGTTGAGTCCAAAGGTGCAATTTTCATAAGCACCCCATTCTCCCGTGCGGCAGCACTTCGGCTCGAACGGATGGGAGTTCAGGCCTATAAAATAGGTTCTGGCGAGTGTAATAACTACCCGCTACTGGAATTGGTTGCCAGTTTTGGTAAACCCATCATCTTAAGCACGGGGATGAATGATATTCCATCCATCAGAAAATCCGTTGCCATTTTCCATAAGCACAAAGTTCCGTACTGCTTACTTCATTGTACCAATGTATACCCAACACCAGACCACCTGATCCGCCTTGGCGGGGTAGAAGAACTCGCCAGGGAATTCCCTGATTCCGTAGTTGGCTTGTCTGATCATAGTATTGATAACCTGGCCTGCCTCGGTGCTGTTGCTGTCGGTGCATCGGTGCTTGAGCGTCATTTTACAGATCGCAAAGATCGTCCTGGTCCTGATATTGAATGCTCCATGGACATCAAAGAGTGTGCCGAGCTGATCCAGCAATCCAGGCGGATGAAGGCCATGCGAGGTGGTAGTAAAGGTGCGGTTGCTGAGGAGAAAGTCACCATCGACTTTGCCTATGCCAGCGTGGTGACAATTGCTCCCATTAAAGCTGGAGAACCATTCAGTGCAGAAAATCTTTGGGTCAAAAGACCCGGCACTGGAGAATTTTTGGCTGAAGACTACGAAGCATTGCTCGGAAAAACGGCCACTTGCGATATTGAGGCAGACGTACAGCTGGAAAAGGAGTTTGTTGCAGGATGACTAAAAAGATTCTCTTCCTGACAGGCACTCGAGCCGATTTTGGCAAGCTTAAAAGCTTGATCAGAAAAGTGGAAACTGCAGATGGGCTCGAAACCCATCTGTTCGTTACCGGTATGCACATGCTATCCAAATATGGCATGACAGCTAGAGAGGTAGAAAAGTGCGGGTTTAAATCCATTTACAAATACATTAACCAGAATACTGAAGACACTATGGATGTAGTGTTGGCCAAAACCATCCATGGTTTATCGGATTATGCCAAAGAGCTGAAGCCCGATATGATCGTTGTCCACGGTGACCGGGTAGAAGCTATGGCTGGTGCTACTGTCGGTGCACTCAATAATATTCTGGTCTGTCATGTTGAAGGTGGAGAAGTATCAGGAACTATTGATGAACTGATCCGTCATGCTGTTTCAAAGATGGCGCATATCCATTTTGTGTGCAATGAGAATGCAAAAAAACGGTTGATGCAGCTGGGTGAGTTGGAGTCCAGTATCTATGTGATTGGCTCACCCGATATTGACATAATGAACTCTCCCTCACTGCCAACCCTGGAAGCAGCAAAGGAAAGATACGAAGTACCTTATACAGATTACGCGGTATTTATGTACCACCCGGTCACTACCGATGTAGAGAACTTGCCACATCATATTTGTCGGGCCGTAGATGCATTGTTGGACAGCGGTGACAATTTTATTGTGGTCTATCCGAATAACGATCACGGTTCCGATATCATCATCAATGAATTTCAACGGCTAAAAGGGCATTCACGTTTTCGGGTATTCCCAAGTATTCGTTTTGAATATTTTCTTACACTGCTAAAAAATGCGCAGTATATGATTGGAAACTCTAGCGCTGGTGTTCGGGAAGCCCCTTTTTATGGGTTGCCATCGATTAATCTTGGCTCTCGACAGGAAAATCGTGCTAAGGCCGGTTCCATAATAAATTGTGATCAAGATAGTATGCAAATACTGGCAAGTATTCGAAATGCCAAAAATAATACCTTTACACCGGAATATGAATTTGGCAAAGGGGGTAGTGATGAGCTATTTATCAAGATTTTAAGTGAGAAAAAAGTATGGTCTATCTGCAAACAAAAACAATTTTTAGATATTGCTTAATATTAAATAATATCTAATATAGGCACGCTTAGAATAATACACCATTTATTGTGAAGGTTGTAAATGAGTCTTATTAAAGGGGCAAGCGTTTATCTTACAACAAATATAATCAAAGCTTTAATACCGTTTCTAATACTGCCTATACTTACTCGCTATTTAAGTACTGAAGAGTATGGGCAGGTTGCAATATTTCAAACTTTTTTAGCTTTAATTTCGAGTGTTGTTGGATTAAATACTGTTGGTGCTGCTAGTCGAAAATTTTATGATGATGTAGATAGTCAGGTTTTAAGGAGATTTAATGGTAGTTGCTTACAGATACTTTTGTTAAGTTCGTCTCTGTTCTTCTTTGGAGTGAATATATTTAAAGATGAGTTAAAAGGCTTTTTGCAAATACCATTGTCATGGATTATGACTGCGGTTCTTATCAATTCCCTATGCTACATCACATCATTAAGGCTAGGGCAATGGCAGATACGAAAGAAAGCTAAGCAGTATGGGTACCTTGCAGTTAGTGAAAGTTCTGTAAATATGGGGCTTTCACTATTGTTGTTGGTTGTATTTAAGCTTGGTGCGGATAGCCGAGTTATTGCTCAGTTATTAGCCTGTTTTATCAGTTTCATAATTTCGTTGTATTTACTTTTTAAAGATAATCTCATATCCATTTTTGTATGGGACAAGAGTTATATTAAAGAAGCATTATCATTCGGTGTACCATTACTGCCACACACCTTTGGACTATTTCTGATTGCCATGACTGGTCGTTTTGTAATAAATAACTATTTAGGGCTTTCTGAAGCAGGTATATATATGGTGGCTGTCCAGTTAAGTACGTCTATGTCGATTGTTTTTGATGCTATAAATAAGGCTTATGTTCCTTGGTTGTTTGAACGATTGAAGTACGAAGATAATCAAGAAAAACGGCGCATTGTTAGAAATACGTATGTGTATTTTATTACTATTTTAATTGTTGTTGCATTTGCTTTTGCCCTTGGGCCTTTTATTGTCACCTTAATAGCAGGTGAAAAGTATAAGTCTGCCGGGGATGTCATCGGTTGGCTCTGCCTGGGGCAAGCATTTGGTGGCATGTATCTGATGGTTACAAATTATAACTTCTATGCTAAGAAGACTAAAAATCTAGCCATGGTTACCATTGCAACAGGAATAATAAATGTACCTTTATTGCTTATATTTGTTAATAAATTTGGAATAGTGGGCGCTGGTATTTCATTTGCAATAGCTAAGTTTCTCCAGTTCTCAATGACTTGGGCTCTCGCAAATCGTGCTGTATATATGCCTTGGAATTTATTAAAATCATGACTAGTTTATTTATCTGTAGATCACCGTTGCAAGCACTAATAGCAGAAGAGATAATAAGAACAGTACTATCGAATAAAGATGTACACCTTATCTATTTGGTCTTTAACGTAAGCAAGAAGAATCGCTACTACTTTGATAGGTTATCTAAATATTGTACTTATTCGACATTTCATGTTGTAAGCCAACGATATCCATTCTTTTTTGTTGAGTTAAATAAAATAATCAATAAAGATGTAAGTTATGATAACGTGTTTATTTCATCAATTGATAATGTTCAAATACATTATGTGTTATCCAGGATAAAGAAAAATAAGCTCTTAACTTTTGATGATGGTACAGCAAATATATCTTACAATGGCGGTTATTATAGTCAGTCTTTATCAACTAAAATTAAATCATTGTTTAAGTCACCATTTTATAGACTTTATGGCTGTAAATATAATTTCAATAAGGTTAAGGAGCAGTCTTCTACTCACTACACGTTATATGCAGGTAGGAATATAATAGATAATACAGTGTTGTTGTCTCTGGCCAACACAAAGTTAAGCCTATTTCAAGAATCAAAAAATAAAAATAAAGGTAGTTGTATCTTATTCCTAGGAACTGTGTATGATGAGATTGTGCATAATAAAAAACATGCAGAAGTTTTTGTTTCAAAAGTAAGAGATTATGTTTATACACTCCGAAATAAATCTAAAATATACTACCTGCCACATCCACGAGATAATAACAACTATTTTGATCTTGAACTGGTTGATAATTATGAGTGCTTAGTTGCTGAAGACGTTGTAGTAGATCTTTTGAAAACTTACTCTACTATCACGTTATTAGGTTTTTCAAGTAGTGCTCAATTTAATTTTTTGGAGTGTGAAAGCATCAAGAATAAAATATTTAAATCTGATCTGATCACTTTTAAATATGATAGGCTAAATGAATTCATGGCTGTCCATTGTGATGAAGTTGTAGATTTATCTTAATTTTTGAGTTTGAGAATCACAATAGTACATCTGGCAATGAGCGCTAGCTTATTTGCAGGCATTATCATCTCTTCATGTATTAGTTACCTCGATTTTAATATGCGTATTATTGGTGAATTATGGCATGGGTTTACTCAGTTTTTAGAGGTGTTGTTTGGTTGGGCTTTTCTAGATAATTTAAGCGGCTTAACTTGTTTGGGTGGATTTAATAGTAAGGTCAATTCCTGAAAAGAATATTTTAATTTGCTTTTTAGTTTTCAATGCCATAAATGTGAGCAAGCTTAGGAAGCTTCTTCCTACGCTGTGGTAACAGATTTTTTGTTTTATATGTATTGGGGGTTGATACTGTAGCTAAAATATTTTTGTCATTAAAATTTTTATTGCTTTTCAATTAATCATGCTCGCTTTTTCAATGACATGGACTCATGATGCGGGTCAGTTCATATAAAGTTGATCTCTTTAGGTGCTTTGATGAAATTCAGAACAGATATAAATGGATTAAGGGCATTGGCAATTATTGCTGTTGTTTTGTTCCACTTTAATCCACGTTGGGCTCCAGGTGGTTTTGCTGGTGTCGATGTGTTTTTTGTTCTCTCTGGTTTCCTAATGACTGGAATAATCTTCCGAAGATTAGAAAACAATAATTTCTCAATCATTAATTTTTATGTTGACCGAGCTAACCGCATTATTCCTGCATTATCAGTTGTATGTGCAGTACTACTGTTGCTTGGTTTCTTTATTCTTACACCCTTAGACTATCGATTATTAGGTAAACATGTTGCAAGCAGTATGGGGTTCTTTTCCAATATGGTTTATTGGGGAGAGTCTGGTTATTTCGATACTGCATCTCATAATAAATGGTTGCTACATACATGGTCACTGTCTGTTGAATGGCAGTTCTATATTATATACCCCATTGTATTGTTGCTGCTAAATAGGTTTATGTCACTGGTAAATTTAAAGCGTCTATTTATCGTTGGAACGTTGCTTGCTTTTATCTTCAGTGCTTATGCTACTTTTCGTTGGCCAAGTGCCTCATATTTCTTACTGCCAACTCGCGTATGGGAAATGTTAATGGGAGGAGTGGCATATCTTTACCCATTAAACTTTCGAGAAAGTATCAAGAAATACCTTGGATGGCTGGGGATTAGTTTGATCTTGGCTTCGTATTTTCTTATCTCAAAAGATAATTTGTGGCCGGGTTACTTGGCATTAATTCCAGTTGTCGGTGCATATTTTGTAATTGTTGCTAATTCTAATAACATCATCACTGATAATTTAATTTCTCAAAAGATTGGTTTATGGTCATACTCCATATATCTATGGCATTGGCCAGTTTACGTACTCATACATACGGGAGGTTACATTGATAAACAAATTTATCTGGCAGTTGGGATGCTGTTATCAATTGCACTAGGCTATGTTAGTTACAGGTATATTGAGAAAGTTAAATTCAGAAATAATATTAGCGCGTCTCAATTCTTAAGTTGCAAGCCTTTATATATGTGTATTGTGATTGCATTTTTTGGCTTTGTAGTTTTTATAAATACGAATATTTTCTATAAAATCCCCAACGATATTTATAACCAGATGCTCGTTAATAAAGATGTGGATAATAATGGTGAATATACTTGGTTGAAAATTGAAGAGCTTGATAAAAAAGGATCATTTGTAAACAATAAATATAATGTTTTGGTAATAGGCGATTCACAAGCGGGTGATTTTATAAATATACTAAATAAATCTGGAGTGAATAAAAATATTGATATCATTGCAAGAGTGGTGGAGGCAAGATGTGGAGCCTTTTATGTTGATGGTGAAGACCAGGTAAAACTACTCAAAGCTAACCAGTTAAGTGATTATTCAAATGGTCTGTGCCGAACATCTATAGATAGGTTGATGCAAGACATAATAATAAAAGAAGCTGATGCCATCATAATTTCCATGTTGTGGAAGGATAAAAATATACCTTTTATCATGATGTCCATATCAAAACTAAGAAGTGAAAATAAAAATGCAAATATTTATATTGTTGGTGGAAAATCATTTGATAAACCAATCCCTGTAATGATGTATGAGGCATATTTAAAATCCATACCAGTTAACACCTATGCTTTTAAAAATTTACCCGATGATCAAGATCTCCAAAATGAGATGTTTTCCAAAAATGAAGATCTATTAAAGTACCAATACATAAATATGACAAATATTCTATGCTCCGATGCTGACTGCTTGGTTTATGATGATGGTGGTGGAACGCTTTATTATGACTCCAGGCATTTTACACGATATGGTGCAAAATTTATGAGCAAAAGAATTAAAGATGAAAATATATTTCCTTCGAATTTTTATTTGAATTGAGATTGTTAGCAAATTGTAGAATTAATGGTTTGCATTTTTTAAAAACGATAAAATCCCTCTGAAGGTGCTAAAGCTTTATGAAGAAAATTTCACTATTTTTACCAGATCTCCGGGGAGGTGGTGCGGAAAAGGTAGCGGTAAATCTTGCCAATGAAATGGTCCGTAGAGGCTTTGATATTGATGTGGTTCTGATTAAAAGCCAAGGTGAATTATTAGTCGACTTGGATCCATTAATTGATATAATTGATTTGGATTCTGAGAGAATAAGAAGTGCAGTAAAACCTTATATTTCATACCTTCAAAATAGTAAGCCCGATGTTATTTTGGCTTCAATGTGGCCCTTAACATCAATAGCAATCATTGCTAATCGACTGGCTAAGTCACAGAGTACCGTTATTGTATCTGAACACACTACATGGTCACGATCACAAATAGTTAAAAAATTGGGCCGGCGGTGGATGACTCGTTTAATAATGTCATTAACCTTTCCATTTGCCGATGGCATCATTACGGTTTCAAAAGGTGTGGCTTCAGATTTGGCCAGATTTTCCTTCACTAAGCGGCAGTTAATATCAGTTATTTATAATCCGGTCGTAGACGAGAGAAAGTTGGAGTGTTGTGATTCATTCATCAATCATCAATGGCCAAAAGCTAAATATCATATATTGAGTGTCGGAACATTAAAGCCTGTGAAGGATTTTGCTACTTTATTAAAAGCTTTCGCATTAGCTAGAAAAAAAGTAGATGTCTCACTGATTATTCTGGGGGAGGGGGAGTTAAAAGCAGAGTTGTTAGCGTTATCTGATAAGTTGGGAATAAGTTCACACGTCTTATTTCCAGGTTTTGTTAGAAACACAATACCTTACTACCAATTTGCGGATCTGTTCGTTTTATCATCGTTAGCTGAAGGGTTTGGAAATGTTATTGTGGAGTCTATGGCCTCCGGCACACCGGTAGTGGCAACAGATTGTCAGTCGGGACCAAGGGAAATTCTTAACGATGGGGAGTATGGCAAGTTGGTACCAGTCTCTGATGTAGATGCATTGGCAAATGCAATAGTAAATTCTATTAAAGAAATACACGATCTGGAAGCTTTAAAGCAACGTGCAAGTGATTTCACAATAGATAAAATCACCAGTCAGTATTTAAAGGTGATGCTTTCTGAAAAGCAAAAGCATATTGGAACTAAAGAAGTTTGCAGAGGATGATATGCCGTTTAAGGCCAGTTCCCAAATTTCCTGATATTGTATTACTATCGATAATTCGGTAGTTAGCTTGTCAAAAGAGTGGTCAGAATATTTTATTTCCAGTTTCTGATAACGAAGTTTGTTATTGTTCAATGGCTGATAAATCCCCTTTATCCTGAAGATAACCATTGAAATCAATACAGAAACTATTTCCATATACCAATGTTCCAGTCTGTTTTCAGTTCTCATTCCGGTAAGTTTATTTTTGCTTAGGAGGTGATTAAATAAAACTCCTAAAGGTCTGAGAGCAATCCTGATATTTATTTGTAAGCAGTTGAGAGTATAAATTAGTGGCACGAATACTTTATTTATCCTACACCGGTATGACTGAATCTCTCGGTAAATCTCAAGTTTTGTCATACATAAGGGAAACCTCAAAAAGTAACCAGATGTACCTTATATCGGTAGAGCGTGAGCAAGTCGATGAGGTGCTAAAAAATGATATTTTGGGCTGTGGTTTTCAATGGGTTTATTTTTATGCAAAAAAAAACAAAATACTCAATTTTGCTTTGATCATATATATATACATATATTCTTTGTTTTTATGTAAAAAACATAAAGTCGAAATAGTTCACGCCCGAAGTTATCTCATGGGTATCGTAGGCATGCTACTGAAGAAAACAGCTAAAATAAAATACCTGTTTGATGCCCGTGGGTTCTGGTTTGATGAATTGTACGAAAATGGAAGAATAAAAAGTTCAAGGCTATATGGCTGGTTAAAAAAAATTGAGAAAAGATTGTATCGTAATGCTGACCATATTATCACATTAACTTGCAGCTCACTTCCCGTCATAAGTGACATGGTAGGTGGTACTGAAAATGTCACTGTTATACCTACATGTGTCGATCTTGACCACTTCGATTATAGAAAATATACGAGTAAAGACAGCCATAGAACAATAAATCTTGCTTATGTTGGCTCTGTAGCTCAAAGATATTTGTTTGATGACGTTGCCAGGTTGGTCAAAAAGCTAAGTGATAATATAAATAATCTTGAGTTTCACATTTTTACCAGGGACTGTGAGCTAGCACAGGAGATTTGTAGTAAATATCACCTTGAACCCATTATAAAAAAAGTGGGATTCGACGATATGCCTGAAGAATTAGCAATCATCGATTGCAGTATTTTCTTCATGAAGAGAACACCTGGAACTCTCGCAATGGCACCAACAAAGTTTGCTGAGTTCTTAGCCATGGGTATACCTTCCATTGTTAATGATAATGGCAGTGATGTAGTCAATGTAGTTGAAAAGAAATCTGCTGGAGTTGTTATAAGGGACTTTTCAAATACTACCCCTGCGATTTCTTTTTTACAAAATAGTGTGGATAAAGAAAGCTTAAGAACACTGGCATCTGACATTTACTCTTTATCAGATGCTGTGAATAAAACTAATGTGATTTACCAAGAACTCAATTTAAAAACAAGGGGCCTGTAATGAAAATCACTGTTTTTGGCATTGGCTATGTTGGTCTGGTACAGGCCGCAGTACTGGCTGAAGTCGGCCACGATGTTGTGTGCGTTGATGTTGACCAAGAGAAAGTAGATAACCTGAAGCAGGGTATTATCCCTATCTTTGAGCCCGGTCTTGAGCCGCTGGTTAAGACAAATTATGAGGCAGGCCGCCTGCAGTTCACTACTGATGCGAAACAAGGTGTTGAGCACGGTAAGTTGCAATTTATTGCTGTCGGCACTCCCCCGGATGAAGATGGCTCCGCTGACTTGCAGTATGTGCTGGCAGTAGCCCAGACCATTGCCAGCCATATGAACACGGATAAAATCCTGGTCAATAAGTCCACTGTGCCTGTAGGTACTGCTGATAAAGTAAAGATGCGAGTTGATGAAGTATTGGCTGCCCGTGGTACAAGGTTTGGATTTCATGTGTGCTCAAATCCAGAGTTCCTGAAAGAGGGCTCAGCGGTTGATGATTGCATGAAGCCGGATCGCATCATTATCGGAACTGACAGTGATGATGTTATTGAGACCATGCGTGAACTTTATGAGCCGTTTAACCGCAATCATGAACGTCTGGTATTAATGGATGTGCGCAGTGCTGAGCTGACCAAGTATGCAGCCAACTGCATGCTGGCTACCAAGATCAGTTTTATGAATGAGATGGCTGGGCTGGCAGAAATGCTGGGCGCGGACATCGAGATGGTTCGCCAGGGCATTGGATCTGATCCCCGCATCGGTTATCACTTTATCTACCCGGGTTGTGGCTATGGTGGCTCCTGCTTCCCCAAAGATGTACAGGCTCTGAAGCGCACAGCGGAAGAGATTGATTTTGAACCAGTGTTGCTACGCGCGGTTGAAAACCGCAATGCCAGGCAGAAGGAGGTGCTGTATGATAAGATTACAGCCCATTATCAGGGAGATCTGGCGGGTAAAACCTTTGCGCTCTGGGGGCTGGCCTTCAAGCCCAATACTGATGATATGCGTGATGCGCCAAGCCGGGTGTTGATGGAAGCCCTGTGGAAGGCCGGAGCAAGGGTGCAAGCCTATGACCCCGAGGCAATGGAAGAAGCCCAGCGTATTTATGGCGTAAGGGATGAGCTACAACTGTGTGGTACCAGAAAATCTGCGCTCAGTGGTGCGGATGCTCTGGTTATCTGTACAGAGTGGAAAACTTTTCGGGCCCCGGATTTTGAACAGATGCAAGAACTGCTCAAAGAGCCGGTTATCTTCGATGGTCGTAATATGTTCGAACCAACTCGTATGGCTCGTAAAGGTTTCACCTACTACTCTATTGGCCGTTAAAAGGCCAATCACTTCAGAGGCGCAGGCATGGAGGAAAAAGATCTTGGTTAACAATTGTTGAAGATTTTTGTCTACTGCCAAAATTTTTCTTCTTATCCATTGTGCTGTGCCTGTTCGGTAGAAAAGGATTATAACTATGAAATACCTGGTAACAGGGGCGGCTGGTTTTATCGGCATGCATGTCACCAAAAAGCTCTGTGAGCTGGGTCATGGTGTTACCGGCTTGGATAATCTCAACGATTATTACGATCCTCGCCTAAAGTATGCTCGCCTTGGGCAATTACAACCTTACGACAATTTCAATTTTATCAAAATGGATCTTGCTGACCGTGAGGGTATCGCTGAGCTGTTTCACACAGGCAAATTCCAGCGTGTCATTCATTTAGGTGCTCAGGCCGGTGTTCGCTATTCTCTCCAGAATCCCATGGCCTATGTCGACAGCAACCTTATAGGGATGATGACCATTCTTGAAGGCTGTCGCCATAGTGGTATTGAACATCTGATTTACGCATCATCGAGCTCTGTCTATGGTATGAACAGTAAGATGCCGTACTCAACAAAGGACTCTGTTGACCATCCTGTTTCACTCTACGCTGCCACCAAAAAGTCTAATGAGCTAATGGCTCATAGTTACTCTCATCTTTATAATATCCCAACAACAGGCCTGCGTTTCTTTACTGTCAATGGCCCTTGGGGCAGACCTGATATGGCTGCCTGGAAGTTTACTAAAGCCATCATGGAAGGTACGCCCATTGACGTGTACAACAATGGCGAATTACAAAGGGACTTTACCGATATTGAGGATATACTTGAAGGCATAATTCGTATTCAGGATGTGATTCCTGAAGGTGTTCCCAATTTTAAAAATGATGACCCTGGCTGTAGTGCAGCTCCATACCGGGTGTACAATATTGGCAATAATCAGCCGGTTAAACTGTTAGATTTCATCCGCATGATTGAAAAATCCTGTGATAAGCAAGCAATTATGAATTACTTGCCGATGCAGGCGGGGGACGTTTATGCCACCTATGCAGATGTGGATGATTTAATGAAGGTAATTGATTTTAAGCCTGTAACTTCGCTGCAAGATACGATGGATCGTTTTGTTGACTGGTATATAAGCTGGCATTGAATATTCGGTCTGTTAACGATCAGGTGGTAATTACGGCCCTGTTAGGTGATTTTTTTATTCTGGAATGCCTGCTAGAAATTCAATGGTTTTAGTTCAAAAAACAATCCTCATATTCAGTAAATAATCCTTGCCGATGTGGGTGCAACCAAATACAGGGCCGTTTGTCAAAGAGCATTACATGAAAAAATCAGCACTTGTATTCTGTAAATATTCCAGAATGGGCGCCAGCTCACGGTTAAGGACTTATCAGTATCTGCCATTTCTGGAGCAAAATAATTATGATATTGATGTTTCCTGTCTGTACGACGATGAGTACTTGTTAACCTATTATCAGACCAGAAAACGTTCCGTCACCAAAATAGCAACGTGTTATTTTAAACGTCTGATAAAGGTGTTTTCAGCTTACAAGTATGATGTCGTTTATATAGAAAAGGAGTTGTTTCCATTTCTTCCGGCAGTGTGCGAAAGGCTGCTGTGTTACCTGGGGGTGAAATACATTGTTGATTACGATGATGCTGTTTTTCACAATTATGACTCTTCCAAAAACTGGCTGGTAAGACTTTTCTTATCGAAAAAAATAGATGTGGTAATGAAGTCATCCGGTGTTGTCGTTGTGGGAAATCATTATCTGTGTGATCGGGCTATTAGTGCTGGGGCAAAGGAGATACAAACCTTGCCAACGGTGATTGATGCTTCTCGATATTCAGTAAGAGCTCAAGCATCATCCAGAGATACGTTGGTCATTGGGTGGATCGGTTCTCCCTACACCCAGAAATACCTGCTGGCCATCGCAGATGATATGCGTGCTCTGTCCAAAAAAATAAACATTACCCTGCGGTTTATTGGGGCTAATGAACACATTTTACCCGATTTTCATGGGCTGAATGTGGAATTAATCCCCTGGTCAGAAGAGACAGAAGTGGAGAGTATTCAATCATTTGATATTGGCATTATGCCGCTGCCGGACGAGAAGTTCGAACACGGCAAGTGTGGCTATAAATTGATTCAGTATATGGCTTGCGGGATTCCGGTTATCGCCTCAGATATCGGGGTAAACAGAGATATTGTGGTTGGTTCGCGGTGTGGTTTGCTGGTTGACACTATCTCCTCTGAGACTATCTCCTCTGAGACTGCCTCCTGGGATCAGGCGGTGCTCTCTATGGTATCCGACGCTGAACAGTATCGGAATTTTTCACGCAATGCACTCGAGGCAGTTGAGTCTGTCTATTCCATGCAAGTTCAACAACAAAAACTTCTGACTGTCTTTAACGAGTTGTAGGATGGCCATCTATTTCACTTTGTTTGGTTTACTATTTCTGGCCACTGTCTTTTTAGACAGTGATGATGAGTACAATAACCAGGTTCTGATTGCTAATAAGTACTATTTTTTATTTGTCTTTTTTCTCCTGCTTGCTCTTGTCGTAGGTGTACGATTCCAGATTGGTGCTGACTGGTTTTCCTACGAATATTACTACGACTTAATGGAGAGGTACTCCTTTCTTGATATCTTTACGCTCAAAGACCCGGGCTATCAGCTGATTAATTTTGCCTCCCACTCTTTAGGGCTGGGTATGGTGGGGGTTAATCTTACCTGTGGGATTATTTTCTCCTATGCCCTGGTCAAGTTCAGCGCCAAACAGAGTGATATGTTTCTATCCCTGCTGGTTGCTTTTCCCTATCTGTTTATTGTTGTAGGCATGGGTTATGCGCGACAGGCGGTGGCCATTGCGTTTTTAATGCTGGCTATTACCAAGCTATACGAGGAGAAAATAATCGGCTATGTGGTGCTGCTGGTTATCGGTGCTTTTTTTCATAAAACGGCCATTGTTATGGTGCCCATAGCCTTTTTGATTACCGAAAGAAATCGCAATCAGAAGATATTCTTCGGTGGGCTGTTTTCGGTCATTGTAATCTATCAGTTTTTCTCCAGCTCCATTGATACTCTCATGTACTCCTATGTGGAGAGTGACCGGTATAACTCTCAAGGAGCATTTATTCGGGTGGTAATGTCATTTCTGCCTGGTGTGCTCTTTCTGATGTTTCGGGATCGCTTCAAATTCAGTCCGATTATTTATCAACTGGTGCTGCTGCTGTCCTGTGCCTCGGTGTTGTTGTTTGTAATGCTGCTCGCTGTGTCTTCGCTGTCCACCATCGTTGACCGTTTTGCCCTGTACATAATCCCGCTGCAAATGCTGGTGTTATCGAACCTGCAGGGGCTATTTACCCGCTGGAATAAATTTACGGTTCACTTGCTGGTCTGTGGATATCTCTTTGCGGTGCTTTTTGTCTGGTTGAATTTTGCCTCCCACGCCAATGCCTGGGTTCCCTATAAAACCTATAACGTTTTGCAGCTCGGTTATGATCAATAAAAGTGGCAAACTCCTTATCTCTCTGGATTTTGAACTGATGTGGGGAGTTCGGGATAAGCGGACAATCTCTGGCTATGGTAAGAGCATAATCGGGGCAAGGGAGGCAATTCCACAACTGCTGAATCTGTTTTGCAAGTACGATATCCACGCTACCTGGGCGGTGGTCGGGTTTTTGTTTGCCAGAAGCAGGAAGGAGTTGGAAGAGTTTATACCATCACTGTTGCCTGCCTATAAGAATGACCGGTTCAGCCCCTATCGATACCTGAAGGAGCAGGTTGGTGATGATGAACGCAGCGATCCTTACCATTTTGCCGGTTCGCTGATTGATAACATTGCCTCTGTTAAGGGGCAGGAGATCGCCACTCATACGTTCTCCCACTACTACTGTCTGGAAGCAGGTCAAACACTTGAGCAGTTCCGGCAAGATCTTATTGCTGCACTGGCTATTGCTCATCAGTATGGCCATAAAATGTCGTCTATTGTGTTCCCCAGAAATCAATATTCCGAGGACTATCTGGCAATCTGTCAGCAGCAGGGTATTGATTATTTTCGCGGTAATCCCAAGTCGTTTATTTATCAGGAAAAGGCGCAACAGGAGCGCAGCCAGGTGGTTCGGGCCCTGAGAGCGATAGATACGGTTATGCCCATTGATGGGTATCACGGTGGTCTACCAGAAGTGTGCTGTAACATGGTTGATGTGCCAGCCAGCCGTTTTCTCAGGCCGATCAGCAAGTCCACCTCATCTTTACGTAACACCCTGTCATTGCAGCGCATCACTCGCGAGATGGAGCATGCGGCTAAAAATGGCCTGCTCTACCACTTGTGGTGGCACCCCCATAACTTTGGGGCTGATCCTGAAGTAAATCTCCATTATCTGGAACAGATTCTTACCAAGTTCAAACATCTTAACGAGCAGTTCGGCATGGAAAGCCGATGTATGCGTGAGATGACAATTATTTAAAGCTGGTTTTCCCTTTTCTGTCGCACAAGAAGTACAACAATGCAAAATATCTGCTTTTCGGCCAATACATCGTGGTACCTCTATAATTTTCGCCGGGACACCATTATCGAACTAATCAACCGTGGTTACCGTGTTTTTTGTATCGCCCCTGAGGATGAATACAGCCAGCGCCTGGCGGATGAATTTGGTGTTACGTTTATCCCGCTGGTTATGGATAATTCAGGTAATAACCCGCTGAAAGATCTGCGTACAGCATGGCGTTTTTTCCAGATATACCGTTTATATAAGCCCTTCGTCGTTTTTAATTTTACCATTAAGAACAATATCTACGGGACTCTGGCGGCAAAAGCGTTGGGCATACCGGCAGTGAATAACGTATCCGGGCTTGGCACGGCGTTTATTCACTCAGGCTGGGTTGGAAGAATTGTGCGTGGCCTGTACCGAATCAGCCAGCCCTTTGCCTTTCGGGTATTTTGTCAGAATTGCGAAGATCAGGCCTTGTTGATAAAACACAGACTGGTCGGTGCCGACAGGCTGAAACTGTTGCCTGGTTCCGGGGTTGACCTTAAACGTTTCAAGCCCGTTGCGCAGCCGACAGCATCTGACCATTTTCGTTTTCTTTATGTGGGGCGCATGCTCGGTGATAAAGGTCTGCGTGAGTTGGTAACGGCCTTTGCCATGGTGAAAAAGCAGGGAATTAAGGCAAAATTGCAGCTGGTCGGCTTTGCCGATGCTAAAAACAAATCCGCCATTACCCGACAGGAGTTGTGCTGTTGGCAGGAGCAACATGGGGTGGAATGGCTCGGCTCGTCCGACACTATTGAAGATGTCCTGGCCCGGGTTGACTGTGTGGTGTTGCCCTCTTATCGGGAAGGGTTGCCCCGGTCACTGCTCGAGGCCTGTGCCATGGCTCTGCCGGTAATCGCCACCGATGTGCCGGGCTGTCGCAGTGTTGTCAGCCATAACAAGAACGGTATTCTCTGCCAGCCTAAAGACCCTGCCTCACTGGCTGAAGCGATGGTGACCATGGCCAGACTGCCCGGGCAGGTTCGTGGGAAGATGGGGCGCTGTGGGCGTAGTCTGGTCAGCAAATACTTCAGCCAGACGCTGGTTGTGCAGGCTTACCTGGATGTCATCGATCAGCTTGAGCATGGCAAATCATACTCCAGTGCGTATATGCCGGATTAGCATTTCAGATTTACACGTCACATGCTTCCCATGTTCCGCTACAAGGTGCGACTCATATTCAGGCAGTAGTTGGTAATCTCCGGCAAGTTCAGGCCGAAAAGCATAAAAACCCACCAATCTTGAATCATAGTGGACTTTCGCTATCAGATGACGATTGGTCAGAATTGTATCCGGGGAAGGATTCGTAAGTCATTGATGGCTTCTGTTCCTCCTGCTTCTGCGGTGGTAGTGGCAGTGGCGGTAAAGTCTCAAATTTATGTGACATATCGTTCCAAAAAATCCCGACAGCGGACTGTTCACTGTCTCCTGAGTCTTCAATGCGGGGGTTTTTGACAGGCTCGGGTTTTTCACTGTATCGCTTAGGCTTGGACAAAAGAGGAATGGTCAACTGACGCAGACGTTCGGTTGAGGTGGGGCTCTCATAAGAGCGGACTTCCAAACTTTCATCAGGTCCCAGACAAAAAAGGACTGCAAGACACTCCTTCACAGAGCGCATGCCAGCAAAGCAAGCTCGGCAGGCTGCCCAACCGAAGGTGCTGCAAGACTCGGCAAGGGAACTCTCTACACTGATTTTGTAAACGCTTGTATTCTGAGCTCTCATCACATGATCTACGAAAATGTCATTCATAGCCCCATCATGTCTGTCCATCTTGATCTCCTGATCCCTGCCAAGTTCACCGGCTTTAATATTTTTTATGAATTTTTTTGTTTAGACAGTCAGTCAGAAAAAAAATTCCCTAGGCCGGAGAACCGATCTCCGGCGACAGATCCTGGCTGGGGAGGCTGTCGCAAAAAGCAAAAAAGCCTTGAACCACAAAGACACCAAGGCACAAAGGAAGCCTTTTTTGTCTGCCGGACGTAGCCTGAGCAGGCCCGGAAAAAACTTTGTGTCTCCGTGTCTTCGTGGTTCCCTTCTTTTCACAGCCTTTTGCGACACCCTCGACTGGCGGGGTTAGTTTTAGTTGGTGGCGCCTGGCTTGTGGATTGACCGGGTCGTATTGTCAATCCGTCATAGGAAAATTCAACGGTTGGTTGGCAGACAGATCCCGGACATTCAAGAATTTAACGTTTTCACATGCCGGTAAGGGAACTTTGTTTTTAATAATGAATCCATAG
>JAQFVO010000587.1 GCA_027942505.1 Endozoicomonas sp.
AGGGTAACATGGCTCATGCTGTCGCCACCCTGTATAAATGCAAAACCAGAACAAGCTGTCCAGATGGAGTAGTGGCATGGTACCGGTGTGAATGCCCAAATTTGGTCCTTTGGCTCTGGATGAGCGCCAGATTCCCCGATCAGTAATATGGTTAAAGATTGATTCGATTTGTTCACGGTCAAAGCATTGATTCGGATGGTCCGGATAAACCTCAGCAGGCATTCGGCCTGTTTTGATATCCTGTGCATAGCGGCATTTCGGGTCACACCAGTAACCAATCTCAAGTGCTGCACGGGTCCGCGATTCTGGCGGGAATTTCTGATGGATCTGTGCTTTCATGTCCTCCGTTTTCATTTTATACGCGCAACCAAACAGGTCAGCCGCAAGCGTTACCAGCTCTTCTTGCAACTGGTTCTTCTGTTCGGTGTCCTGGAAATCCAGGCTGTCAGTGTCATGGCGAACCCTCACCCAGTTAATGATCAACCCGTAAAAGACTATCCCAAGCTCAGTAATCCGCAATTCACTCTGCCGCTCACACTGAGAGGTAGCAAATAGTTGGTCCATACCAAAGCTGGAGAAGGTTTGCTCAGTAAATGAGCGGATATCAGCCCAGTCTCTCATCCCCACTGGGGCTGGTGCTATGTTTGGGTAATCCTGGCCATTCCACTCTCCCAACGTGCCAGGAACAGTCTGACACCCAAAAAAGGGTGTTGGTACCCAGGATCTCCCCTGAGAAGCATTATGAAATGAGCTTAATGTATCCGGTGCCTGCAAATTGTGTTGCCAGAGACGACCAGCATCTCTGGCAAACAGCCTGAGCCCATTAAACGAAGCCTGCACTGAGAGCCCCGCCACTCCCTGTGTTTCATAAGGGTAGTGGTGATATAAGCTGGTGTTTTTTTCATCATCAAAGACTTGCAGCAGTGCCGAACCATCAGTCTCAAAGGCAATGGTTGACAGGGTTTCATCAGATAATCTGCAGGCCTTGAGCTTAGTTCGGGCATTGGTCAGACGATAGATACCCCTTGGTTTCAGCAGTGCGCTTTCCAGGCCGAGATTATGAGTGCGAAAATAATCCAAATGTGGCTGCTCGCGGATAAAATCGCCCCAGTCTTCTGTGGCGCCATATTGTCGTTTCAGGAACTTGAAGCGGCGGTACCCCTCGGGCACCTCCGTGGAAGGAAAAGCCAGACTGCGACCGTAAATTTCAATATTTGAGCTGTTGATCAACTCTGCTTCCCAAAGGCCGGGGATTTGTGGAACGGTCTCTTTCGGGTGTGTCCTGGCAAATTTTGCAACCGCTTTGAGTAAGCTTTTGCTATGAAACATGTCTGGCTCAAGAGCGCATCCACCACCAACCCCCAGGCCAATAAGGTGCCACGGATAGAACCCTTTAAAACCTACTTCGTAGCACCGTTCAACAAATAGTGAGTCGCGATCATCAGCTGTTGATGACAGTTGCTCAAGTAGATTTTTTTGCATGACCGCAGAGACAGCCCGGAGCACCTGCGCAGTATACTCAACCGGTAACTCCTTCTGTTGCATTAACCTTATTAACTCTAGGGTTTGCTGCTCATTTCGTAAAACGTCAGGGTGATGCCCAAAATAGTTGATAACCGGCTGCAGTAACTGTTTAGCATTGGACAGGGGTTTGAATATGAGTTGGCTGCGGTATTCATACTTGGCAGAACGTAACGGTACTGGTTTAAAGGTAGATGGCGGCATGGATCTGAATAGTTGTATGAACTCAAAAAACCAACTGACATTCAAAGGGAATTTTCCGTTCAAATGATACTGCATACAATCAATAAGATGTTCAGGAGCGGTGAGCTTGATCAGGGCACTGCGGTGGGCACTGGCCAGTTGCTTGTCCTCCGCTGCGGATATGTGCATTGATGCTAATTGCTCGAGGTGATGCTGATATAAAAGCAACAGCGGTGTTGCCCCACTGTTGTCCCGTTGATTGGCCAGATGTTCGGCGGGCAGATATTGAAACAACAGGTCATAGCGTGGGGTGTAAGCCGTGAGAAAGAGATAGTCGCAGACCACCCTTTTTTTCATTCCGGGAAGCGCAGTCACCATCAGGTGGAGAATATTACCGCCACCCTCAAGTTTTTGTTGAAGAATGGATGGTGAGGGGTTTGGCAGCAATCGCTTAAATAACTCACCCTGTCCTAAAATAAATGCGCACACCAGAAGATGTTCCTGCTTCTTATCACTCAGTTTTTTAAATTCATCCAGAATCAGTTTTTCATACCTTTGTACATTAAGTTCCAGCATACAAAGTTGTAAGGTAAAAAGCTCAGAATTCAATGAAGTGGGGATTGTCTGACAAAAATTTTGTGACGTCTGAATGAAGCCGCGAAATGAGGAAAATATTGCTTTTGTCAGATACGGTGCTGAACCATCGGAAAATTGTAAAGATTTATTGAGCTCTGCTGGGTAGTGGAGACCTATTTTCAGCTCATCCATAAGCCCTCGGGCTGCCCTCTGTAGCTGCCTGTGGGGCAGGTATATTTTCAATAGTTCCACAGAGTCCTGTTCAGCCATAAACATTAATGATTTGGCATGTTTGTCAAGAATTCTGAGCACTGTTTCATGGCGCGTGTTGCCTAAGAATTGTTTTAATAATTGGGTAGGTATCCGGATTTTAAAATCCATCGACTCCCCCTCAAGCCCCAAGCCTAAATCTGCCAGTGTTTGCAGAACAGAAATATTTTCAGGATAAGTAGTCAGGCCAATGAGGTATTTGATCAGTTGTTGCAAGGAGTGTGAATAGAGGCTTTC
>JAQFVO010000606.1 GCA_027942505.1 Endozoicomonas sp.
GGGGCTCAATTTCAGCACCTGGAACTGCTCTATGTACAACGGCATCAGCTTCTACCATAAACAGCCGGTGCCAGAGATCTCTGGGGAAGATTCGGTAGCCGGCTCCGATGAGCCCCGTGTCGGCAAGCACACAACCAGACAGTGTGTGTTGGCTGAGCACTTCGCAAACAAAACCATAGTATTTCTCAATTACCCGGCCCCTGACGAAAAAACCTCCACTGATACCCTGCCCGGCTCTGAGCTGATTCACTGCTCACAAGCCCCATACAATCTGAAATTTTATACTGTCGGCAAAGTGGTGAGTGATTCCGTCAAGCTTCCATCCTGTCAGCTGGCGTTGGAAAATGTTCGCACAATCTCGTTAATAGAACGGTATTTCCTGTTTAAAAATGCCTCTAAACATCGGCTGGGAAGAGTGGCTATAAAGCATGCTCACCGCTTGCAAAGGGAGCGCCCCGATATACAGTCTTTTGTTGTTTGTCATTACGAAAATAAGAAACTACCCGGTCGGGGGCTTCGCAAACAATGGCACGTGGGCGACGTGATGATCTGCGTTGCCCCGGCTAAAAATATGGTTGTTCATCGCCCCATGGACCCTGACAAGGACAATCAGATAAACACCGTTTTCTCAGAAGACAATATTTATGGCCTGCTAAAAAGTCTGCCGACGGCAAAAAAGCTTGAACTGGTCAACACCAAGTCTCAGGATTACAACCTGCTTCTCGGGGCGACGCTGAATAAAGTTATTCTCTCCGACCTGGCTGATGAGCACGGTGTGTTCAGTCAAGATCACTGGGCAGGGACGTTAAGTAAAAAGCAGCTGAAAAAGCATCTGACCACGTTGCGACAAGTGGTCAGTGCCGACTACGAAAGTCACCACGCCCGGGAATTCATTCTGGAAACACTGCAAGAGTTCCGCGCTTTTGCCCGTCGTATGTCAAGAAAAAGGGATCTGCTTCTCCACCGCCGGCAACGAACTCTATTCTCAGTCACCAAAGAGATGATTGATAAGTGCACCAGTCGCTACCCCGAGAATCAAAAGCACAGGAAGATTGGCTACCGCGCACAAAAAGAGTTTTTTAAATCAATCCCCAGGGAGGAGTTGTGGCAGAGATATAACCAGGAAGGCATCATCCGGCCCCCACTGTGCTACCTTGATGGCTGTAATCAGGTGGTCTTTGACGGTGGCGACCTTCTGCAGAAGATCTATGGCAACTCTCACCCAAATACGGTGGTTGAGCAAGGGCATATTTACAGGAGTCAAAAGACGCGCCGGGAGGCACTGGAGCGACTGGAGGCCACCGGAAAAGCCCTGCCTGATCCTGAGCCATTGCCGAGGGACAGTGGTTCAGTTTGAAGGTCTGTTGGTGGGCAACCGGTTGATGAACAAGCCGTTATCGTACCCAGCCTGGTGCCCTTCACATATCCAGAGACCTCGGGTTGCAACCGTTAGTTACTGGTCATAACAGCGTCTCTTGCAACCAGGGCGGCACTTTAACCGAGTGCCGGGTGGCCATGGCTTTGGTTTCGCCGGCAGTTTTGATGTAGGGCACCAGCGTCAGGTCTCTCAACATGGCGAGTTGTTACGCCGGTTCGACCTTGAGTTAACGGATCGTTTCCATAAAGAGCTGAGACTCGATGTCCCCCACCGTTCCGACCACTTCCGCCAGCTTGAGCATCGTCACCTTAAGACCTGTCTTTTAATTGGAACAGGGAGGCGAACCCGGCCAGATGGGCTCCGCAATCCCTGTACACAACGGTGAATGAGTCCTCTCTCTGTCAGACTGTGCAAGAAGGGATTTAAGAGTTGTGACTTAGAGACAGCCCTGAAGGACGGGGGATATCGGTGATAGTACCTCTGTACGGAAGACTTGCCACATCACACCTTGTCTCATGAGCGCAGCGGTGAGATTCTGTTAAGATTTCACGTTTCATCTCCC
>JAQFVO010000618.1 GCA_027942505.1 Endozoicomonas sp.
GGGAGATGAAACGTGAAATCTTAACAGAATCTCACCGCTGCGCTCATGAGACAAGGTGTGATGTGGCAAGTCTTCCGGACAGAGGTACTATCACCGATATCCCCCGCCCTGTTCGGCTGTCTCTTGGTCACAAATATTGGAACAGGTGAACCCGGCGGTCCGCGTAATCCAATGACAGATGGTGTCGCAAAAAGCATAAAAGCCTTGAACCACGAAGAACACGAAGGTCACGAAGGTCACGAAGGAAGAGAAAAGCTCTTCTTTGTGCTCTTCGTGTCCTTCGCGGTTCCCCTCTTTTCAGAGCCTTTTGCGACACCCCCTCGTGCTGCGGGGCCTTGTGAACTGAAAGTAACCCTACGGGTCAGAAAAATCCCAGCCCAACCTGAAAAAGTTGTTCCACTTCGCGGATTTTTCGCTTATTGGTCAGGAACAGGATGACATGGTCGCCAGACTCGATGCGAGTGCTGTCATGGGCAATCAGCACCTGGTCATCACGTACGATGGCTCCAATGGTGACCCCCTGGGGCAATGCCACATCGCAGATGGCTTTACCCACCACTTTTGAGCTTTGCTCATCACCATGGGCGATGGCCTCAATGGCTTCTGCTGCACCCCGGCGAAGTGAGTGAACGTTGACAATATCACCGCGGCGAACATGCTTGAGCAAGCTGCCGATGGTGGCCAGCTGGGGCGATATGGCGATGTCGATTTCACCGCCCTGAACCAGGTCGACGTAGGCAGGGTTGTTGATCAGGGCCATAACCTTGCGTGCTCCGAGTCGCTTGGCCAGCATGGATGACATCACATTGGCTTCGTCGTCGTTGGTCAGAGCGCAGAAGATGTCAGTCTCCTCAATGTTTTCACTGATCAGTAGCTCTTTATCGGAGGCATTGCCACAGAAAACCATGGCCCGGGTCAGTGTCTCGGACAGAAACTGACAGCGCTCCATATTGTGCTCGATGATCTTGATTTTGTAGTGGTCTTCGATGGACTGGGCCAGGCGTAAGCCAATATTGCCGCCACCGGCAATAATGATGCGCCGGTAGTCATCATCCAGGCGCTGGAGCTGACCCATAACTGCGCGGATGTCTTCCCTGGCAGCGATAAAGAACACCTCGTCATCCACTTCGATAACGGTATTCCCCTGGGGAATCACCGCATTACCCCGGCGAAAAATGGCCGCTATGCGGGTGTCAACATTGGGCATGTGTTCGCGGATATAGCGCAGCTCGTGACCCACCAGGTTGCCGCCGTAATAAGCCTTCATGGCCACCAGCTGCACCCGTCCGCCGGCAAAATCCAGTACCTGCAAAGCACCCGGACGCTCCAGCAGGCGGTGTATGTAGTTGGTAACCACTTGCTCCGGGCTGATCAGGACGTCGATCGGCAACGCCGTATTGGCAAACAGGTTGGCGTTTTTCAGGTAGGAGGCCTGGCGGATACGGGCAATCTTTGAGGGCGTGTGAAACAGGGTGTAGGCAATCTGGCAGGCCACCATATTGACCTCATCGCTGTTGGTGACCGCCACCAGCATGTCGGCTTCGTCGGCTTCTGCCTGCTTCAGTACCCCCGGAAAGGAGGCTTTGCCCTGAATGGTGCGGATATCGATTTTATCCTGCAGTTCGCGCAGGCGGGTGGCATCGGTATCGACCACGGTGATGTCATTTTCTTCGTTGGCAAGATTCTCTGCCAGAGTGCCACCGACCTGGCCAGCACCGAGAATGATAATTTTCATGGGGAGTCCGTCTTGATCATCAGGCTGTAAAAAAAGCCATCACCGCTCTGGCCACTGCTGTTCGCGGGGTTGTTGGCACTGGCGAACAGTTGTTTACCAAAGCCGGTGTCGTAACCCCATTGGCCCTCAAGTGGGACCAGGCACGCATTGGCTGTAGTCTCGGTAAAGCGCATGATTTGCCGGTGATTTTCTTCGGGCATGATTGAACAGGTGGCGTAGAGCAAGGTACCACCGGGCTTTAGCAGTGGCCATATTGCCAGCAGAATTTTTTCCTGCAATTGTGCCAGCGCAGCGATGTCATCGGCTGTACGCAGCAGCTTGATATCGGGATGGCGGCGGATAACGCCTGTGGCGGAGCAGGGGGCGTCGAGCAGAATATGATCGTATTGCCGGCCGGTGAACCAGCTCTCCGGCTCGCTGGCATCACCGCACAGGATAGTCGCGTTGAGGTCAAGGCGTTGCAGATTGGCCGCCACTCTTTCCAGACGCACCGGGTCGCTGTCGAGGGCGTCAACGGTGATGTCCTGGTGCAGCTCCAGCAAGTGGCAGGTTTTCCCACCGGGCGCGCAGCAGGCATCGAGAATACGGTCACCGGGCCGGGCCGGGATGAGCGTGGCGGCCAGTTGTGCCGATTCATCTTGCACACTGACGGCACCCGTCTGAAAACCCGGCAGCCGGTCCACCGGTTGCGGGCGGTTCAGGGTGATGGCTTGTGGCGCAATGGCAGACGGTACCGCCGGTATGCCCAGATCCAGCAGTTCTTGCAGGTATTGGCCAGGTTGGTTCTGGCGTTCGTTAACCCGCAGGGTCATGGGTGGCGGTTGGTTATTGCCCGTCAGAATGGCCTGATAGTGCTCTGGCCAGGCGCGTTTGATGGCATTGATCAGCCACTTGGGATGGGAGTACTGGCAGACCGGGCTGCGCCTGGTCAGTTCGTCCAGCTCATCAGCACGACGCTCGGCATTGCGCAGCACGCCGTTGACCAGCCCCCGCGCCCAGGCTTTGCCCATGGTCTGGGTGACCTGAACGGTTTCACTAATCGCCGCGTGGGGCGGAATGCGGGTAAAAAAGAGTTGGTATAGCCCGACCAGGATCAGATTGTGGATGTCCTGCTCTTTCTCTTTCAGTGGCTTTTCGATCAGAAACTTCAGCCAGGCATCAAGGCGGTGGAAGCAGCGCAAGGTACCGTAGCTGAGTTCGGCCAGCAGTGGCTGATCTTTTTTCGACAGTTTCTCCTGCAAGACCGGCAGGACACTGGAGAGGGACTCGCCCTGGCTTACCCGGGTAACTGCCCGAACAGCCAGATGGCGTACAGAGGGTTGTTTGGTCATAAATTAACTGAATCGTTTTCCGGTGCTGAACATCGCTTTTTTGCTGTTCAGCAGCTCTTGAGCCGTCATTGCGCGGCTTCCTGCCAGTTGCAAGTGAGTGACTCGCAGTGTGCCTTGTGCACAGGCAATATCCAGGCCTTCCCGGTCGGCTTTGATCAAGGTTCCGGGCTCGGCGGTGGTGGTGTCGGTCAGTGTCGTGGCGGCCCAGACGCGAATGCCGGTACCATCCAGTGCCGTGGTCGCCACCGGCCAGGGGTTAAAAGCGCAGACCTGACGCCCAAGGGTTTCAGCCGGTTTCTGCCAGTCCAGCCTGGCCTCTTCCTTGCTCAGCTTATGGGCGTAACTGGCCTGGCTGTCGTCCTGCCGTTCCGGGTGGGTGGTGCCAGAGGCGATCTCGTCAAGAGTCTGAGTGAGTGCTTGCTTGCCTGCGGTAATGAGTCGGTCGTGCAGCTCGCTGGCGGTGTCGGTCGGATGAATGGGACAGAAGGCTTTGCGTAACATGTCGCCCGTATCGAGACCGGCATCCATCTGCATAATGGTGACGCCGGATTCCCTGTCACCGGCTTCAATGGCTCGCTGAATGGGAGCGGCGCCACGCCAGCGTGGCAAAATGGAGCCGTGTACGTTGATACAGCCATATTTTGGGGTATCAAGAACCGCCTGAGGCAAGATCAGACCGTAGGCAACCACCACCATCAGGTCGGCATTCAGAGCAGCAAGCTCTTTTTGCGCCTCTTCACTGCGCAGCGTCTTGGGCTGGAGAACCGCGATGTCATGTTCAATAGCCAGGGCTTTAACCGGTGAGGGCATCATTTTCTGACCACGCCCGGCAGGCCGGTCCGGCTGAGTGTAGACGGCGATAACCTGATGATGGCTGGCCAGTATGGCCTGCAGATGGGCACTGGCAAACTCAGGGGTTCCGGCAAAAATAACGCGAAGGCTGTTCATGAAGGGCTCGGCATTGATTAGAAGTGGACAGCGGTGCACAGGCACCGGTTTGGGTACAGCGGCTTATCGCTTCTTTTTGCCCAGTTTTTTCTTGATGCGGTCCAGTTTCAGGCGGGAGAGGCTATCGATAAACAGTTTGCCTTCCAGGTGATCAAGCTCGTGCTGGACACAGACCGCAGCCAGTCCATCACACTCTTTGCTGTACTCTTTGCCATCGCGATCCAGGGCTATCAGCCGCACTCGTGCCCAGCGGTCGAGCAGCTCGTAAAAGCCGGGCACGGACAGGCAACCTTCCTGCAGGTCAGACTTTTCATCACCAATGGGTTCGTAGCGGGGGTTAATCAAAACTTCTGGCTGATTGCCTTCTTCAGACAGGTCCATGACTACGATGCGCTGGTGGAAGTCGACCTGTGTCGCCGCCAGACCGACGCCATTGGCGTTATACATGGTTTCCAGCATATCGTCGACCACCTGGCGGATTTCGTCGTTTACCTCTGGCACCGGCTTGGCAACCGTACGCAGTCTTGGGTCGGGGTATTCAAGTATTTCCAATATTGCCATCAGTGATCTCGGTTGATGCAGTCAACGATTGTGAGTTGGTCCGCCAGTATATCGACAAATGCTGTCTGCACCTAGCGGCGATTCATTTGCGCTGCTCCTATCCGTTGTGCCACCAGGTGTTGATGATCATGGGGTAATCGGTGACCATCTCAGGGCGCTTGATCTGGCTGCGAAAGGCAGTTCTGACTTTGCCAAAGTACCAAAGTGGTATGCCGTAATAGTGCCAGAGCAAGACACGGTCAAGGCTGTGAATAATGCTCTCCAGTTGTTGCTGGGTCTGGGCCGCAGGAATTTTTTCCAGCAGGGCATCAACAACGGGATTGCTGATGCCTGCCAGGTTCTGAGTGTCGGGAAGGTTGGCGTTGCTGGAGTGAAAGTAACGAAACAGCTCACTGCCCAGTGACAGGCCCAGCGGGTAGACGTTGCCAATGGTGTCAAAGTCCAGTTTGCGCACGCGCTGGAAGTAGTTGCTGCTATCGACAACCCGATACTTCAGGTCAATGCCAATGGTGGCCAGATTTTTTTTAAAGGGCAGGATCATCCGGTCGGATCGGCGATTGTAGGTGATCAGCTCGAAGGTGAGCGGCTCCTGCCGGTGGTTAACCAGCTTGTTGCCACGCAGTGTCCACCCGGCCTCCTTCAGTAACGCCAGCGCCTTTTGTTGCTGTGCCCGAATGGTGCCATCGCCCCGGGTTATCGGAAGGCTGAACGGCTCATTGAACAGCGCCTGGGGCAGCTGCTGACGAAAAGGGGCCAGCAGCGTCTGCTCTTCTGGCGAGGGAGTCCCGGAATTGGCATACACCGAGTTGGGGAAATAACTGTTGGCCCTGGTGTAGGTGCCTTCGAACAGGGTGCGGTTGCTCCATTCAAAATCAAACAGGTAGCCCAGGGCCTTGCGAACGCGAATGTCATCAAACGGCGGCCGGCGGGTGTTAAACACCAGCATCGGGCTGCCAATAATCATTTTGGTGGGAATCTCCACCTTGCGGACTTTACCGGAGGTGATATCAGGAAAGTTGTAGGCTCTGGCCCAGTTTTTCGCCATAGACTCGAAAAAAACATCCAGATCACCAGCCTTAAAGGCCTCAAAGGCAATGGTCGGATCCTGATAAACGTAGGCGATAATCTGGTCGAAGTTGTACTTGCCACGGTTAATGGGCAGGTCTTTACCCCAGTAGTCCTCAACCCGGGTAAACGTCACCGATGAGCCACTTTTGATCCGGGAGATCCGGTAAGGACCACTGCCCAGTGGTGCGGTCAGGCGGGACTTCTCATTGTGCTGCTCTTGCCAGTAGTGCGCCGGTAACACCGGCAATTCGGCGGCGCTGAACAGCTGGTCACGGCTTCCGGTTGTGTGGAAGTAAAAGCAGACACGGTGCCTGCCCAGTATTTCCACCTGCTCTATCGGTTTGAGCTGAATCTGGTATTTGATCGGGCCATCTTTGAGGTGGTGGTAGGAGAACAGCACATCCCTGGCGGTGATGGGCTGACCATCATGAAAGCGAGCATTCGGGCGCAGATTAAAGATAATCCAGCGGTTATCCGGCGGGTACTCCGCAGACTCGGCAATCAGTCCGTAGGCCACCTTGGCTTCGTCCGCCGCCGGGCTGTAGGAACCGCTGCCGACCATCAACGGTTCGTTAAGGGAGAGAAATCCCAGGTTGTAAAAGCGAAAGGGTGAGATTTGTGACAGGTGGGTGCCGTTTTTCGCGTAGGGGTTGAGGGTATCGAAGATGCCAATGGCCGCCATCTTCAGCACGCCTCCTTTGGGGGCATCCGGGTTTACGTAGTCAAGATGGGCGAAATGTTCTGGATATTTCAGATCATCAAACCGTGAGAGCCCGTGGGTTTTTTGTCTGGCAGGCGCGCTTTCGTCAGCCATCAGGGTTGTCAGGTGCAGTGCACCAGACGATATGGCCATGATCAGAGCAATGCTTTGCAGTTTCAAAGTGGCTCCTTGACGGTCGACGTTTGTACATACTAGCCAAGACAGATTAGTGGAGCCAGAACGCAATACCGCCAATGCCTGTGGCCTGAACTTGAGATTTGAGAGCAGGGGCCGAGAACTAAGAGAGAGCCGACGGGTCCTGTCGGAGGCGGCTGACGAACTGTCGTTACAGTGCCAGAGAGCAAAAACTAAAACAAGGAATCGTGACCACAATGAGACGCTTTGTTCTGGCAGGCATTCTGCTGTGCATGTCCACTCTCGGTCAGGCTGACCCCATAAGGGTGGACTCTCCTGATAAATATTTGGTGCAACATGGTGATACCCTTTGGGATATCTCAACCACCTTTTTGAAAAGCCCGTGGCAGTGGCCACGGATCTGGCATTCCAATCCGCAAATTAAAAATCCTCACCTGATTTATCCGGGTGATGTCGTCAGCCTGGTCTACATTGACGGTCGCCCGAGGCTCATGGTTTCCAGGCGCGGTGAAAACGGTCGTACCGTCAAGTTAAGTCCGCAGGTTCGCGTTACGCCCAGCGCTTTTGCCATTCCTGCCATTGCGTTGAGTACCATAGAGAGTCATCTTCACAACATTCATGTGTTTGCCAGTGAAGAGCAGTTGGCCTTCGCACCCTATGTATTTGCTGCTCGTGATGGCAAGCTGATCTCTGCGGTTGGCGATAAAGTCTATGCTCGGGGCAGCTTTGCTGCCGATAGCCGCCGCTTCAATGTTGTGCGTGTTGCGGAGCGGGTACTTGACCCGCAAACGGGTGAAGAGCTTGGTCTGATGGCCAGGGAAGTGGCGGCTGTCAATGTCAGTCGGATTCAGGGCGATACGGCCTCTCTGGTGGTTCAGGAGAGTAAAATGGAGATCAAGCAAGGTGATCGACTGGTGCGTGACCGAGCCAGTGGTCTGGTTGCTACCTTTTTCCCTAAACCACCCGCAGTGCCAGTGGAAGGAATAGTTACCGCAAACTTGAATGGCTCCAAAAAGATTTCCAAGTTTGATACTGTCATCATTAACCGTGGCAAGCGTGAGAGCCTGAAGCAAGGTGATTTGCTGGGTGTGTATCGCCAGAGTGAACTGGTCTCAGATCCTCTGACCGGCGAAGCCGTTGCCCTGCCCGTGGAAAGAGTCGGGTTAGTGATGGTGTATCGATCTTTCGCCAAAATGAGCTATGGTATTGTGCTATCAGCCAGAGAGGATATTGAAGTTGGCTATATCCTACGAAACCCGCAGACCATGTAACGATTAAGTCCAACAGACCGGACCGGGTTTCTCTGCTGACGCTGCCAAAAAATCAGAATAAGCCGCGCCACCGCGCAAAGAGAGCCCGATGATTCATACCGATACAAGCCAGACGGACTGGCTGCAACAGGTTCCCTGGCTGACATTGTCCCTTATTTCCGGTCTGGGGCCGGTCAAAGCCAGGCAGTTGCTCGAAAAATTCCCACATCCCGACCGCCTGTTTTCAGTTTCCTACCATGATCTGAAAAAAATCATGCCAGAAAAGCTGGCTGGCCTGCTCGCAGGCGCAGCCGATAATCCCGACATACAAAAGCAGTTGCACCGAACCCGTAACTGGTTGCAGGCCAGCAACGCTCACCATGTTCTGACACCGGATTCTCCGTTTTATCCCAAAAGCCTGCAAGAGCTACCCGATGCTCCGATTGTGCTGTACGTCATTGGTAACCACTCCCTGCTCAACGAGCCGCAGCTGGGGGTTGTTGGCAGTCGCCGACCCACCCCGAACGGGCGTCGGGTTGCCCGGGAGTTCTCTGAGCATTTATCCCGCAGCGGTCTGGTGATCACCAGTGGCATGGCCCTTGGTATTGACGTTGCTGCACATCAGGGGGCGCTGGGCTGTTATGGTGGTACCATCGCTGTGCTGGGGACTGGTGTGGATCAGATCTACCCGGCCCGGCACCGGGATATTTACCAGCTGATTGCTACTCAGGGTGCCCTGGTCAGTGAGTTCCCGCTGGGCACCAAGCCGTTTGCCGGCAATTTTCCGCGCAGAAACCGGATTTTATCCGGCCTTTCGCTCGGGGTGCTGGTAGTTGAGGCTGCACTTGAGAGTGGTTCTCTGATCTCGGCCAGACTGGCTGCTGAGCAGGGGCGGGAAGTGTTTGCCATTCCCGGGTCGGTGCTGAATCCGTTGAGCCGGGGGTGCCACAAGCTGATCCGTGAAGGGGCAGTGCTGGTGGAAAGTCCGGATGATGTATTGATCGAGCTGGCCCCCCAACTGCATTCAGTCATGAGCGGGGTGATGAATGGCCATTCTCCTGCCGTTCCCTCCCGCAAGGAGACCGACCCGTTGCGCCTGAAGGTCATTGAGGCCATGGGGTTTGAGGTGGTCAATGTCGATCAGATC
>JAQFVO010000680.1 GCA_027942505.1 Endozoicomonas sp.
CTCGGTATCGCGCAAAACACTGCCCGGGTTCTTCAGGTCATAGGTCAAGTAGTGTTTTTGATGGAGCTGCTTAACCACTTTCTCTTCATCCTGAAGGGCCGGTTTGAAGTTGTCAGCCATCAGTTGGTTGAGCATGGGCTGGTGCCAATGGACTAGCGCGTACTCCAGGGCGAGCAGCTGTTTTTTCTTGTTATTGCCAAGTCGGGCCTCTTCTTGCAGCTTGTCGTAGGCAGCGCGATCCAGCACCGGCCAGGGCACCGGCTTCAGTTGCAGTATCCGGCTGCGAATCTCATCCGCCTGCTCCTGTTTGCCTTGCAGTTCCAGCTTACGCGCCTCTTTTTGCCACTCATCCAGGCTGGAGTTCTGCTTTTCCATCTTCAGGTCGCCGGTAAAGCGTTCCAGGTCCAGCAGGCGCATCAGTGGGTGTTTCAGGTTCGCTTCAATGATGTAGAGGTTGCGTACTGCTCGGGTGATGGCCACGTACAGGGCGTTAATGTAGAACTTGTAAACCTCTAGCGACTTGTCCTGCTTGTTTTTTGCCCGGGCGTATTCCAGCGTCTCTTTTTCCAGCGCTTCGGGGTCTACACCGGCGGCAATATCGCGAAAGCTTTTCTCTTCGTCGCTGATGAAGTTGTAGAGAATGATGTTCTCGTACTCCAGTCCCTTGGCCTCCTGGATCGAGAACACCAGCGGTGTGTTAAACCACTTGCGGGCGGCCGCTTTCTGGTCCGGATGCATAACCAGCACGGCAAAGCGGGTCGAGCGGGCGGTTTTGTGGTCCAGGTCCTGCTTGACTTGCTGGCTGTCGCTCAGTAACTGAAGTTGCCCCTGATGCTCGCCAATGCTGCTGACCAGGTAGTTGCTCTCTTTGTCGATGGAACCAAAGCGGGCATGTTTCAGTTTCAGAATCCGGTTGGCCACATGGGTAATGACCGGGGCGTTACGGTAGTTGGAGTGCAGGATGCGGATAATTTCGCCTTCACCGGTCAGGTTTTGCTGTTCAAAAAACAGCGTCTTGACCTTGGACCAGGAGAAAAAGTTAGGGTGGACGATCTGGTTCGAGTCACCGCAGAGAATAAAGTGACCGGCCTGGCGCAGAGTTTTCAGAATCAGGTAGAGTTGGATATTGGTGATGTCCTGAACCTCGTCCACCACAATGAAGTCGTACCGGGGGACTGCACGACTTAGATAATCATGGCTGATGATATTGGTATCAAACAGCCCCTCGGCACTCAGAAACTGACGGTACTTATCAAACAGGTCATAAACCCCGGGCCGCTCGTCGTCACTGAAGATGGATTGTTTGACGCCCAGCCCCAGGTACTCTTCCCTGGAGAGCCAGGGTGACTCGGTGGATGGGCCGGTCAGCACACCGCGAAACTCCTCAAAGAGCTTGTGCGGGTCTTTCTGTTTGCTGTTTCCCCGGTGGCGCTGGAACCACGTCTCAAAGTCTTTCAGGGTGACTTCCCGCCCCTTTGGAACCTTGATGCTCTCCAACAACTCGCGGAAAGAGAGAAACTCCACGTTCTGATCGTCATTGTCGTAGTTGTGTGCGTAATAAAGGTTGCGGGCGCTTTGTACCAGAAACGGCGAGTGGCTGACATAGAGTAC
>JAQFVO010000683.1 GCA_027942505.1 Endozoicomonas sp.
AGGTATGGAGCACAATCAAATAATCGGATTGTGGCTCGTATTTGCCCACCACACCACGCAGCCTTTCAAGCCGGTCACCGCTAAATCCAAGACTGCCAGCAAAACGTATGTCAAAAGCCCCCATCTGATTGACCACTATTGCCAATACCAGCGGATAGTCAAAGTTGGGGTTTACTGACTCAACCGGGGTGGCTGGCAAACTTTCTACGCCAGCATTATCAAGAACAGTAGTCAGTTTCTTTTGATCAGACGGAAAGAGAATGTCGCACGATTTGAACCGTTGCAACTTGGTAATGCCTGCGTCAGAACCTTCAATCTCAAAATATTTTTGAAAAAACGCTGTTTTCCTCTGTGCAGTCTCAGTCGTTGTTTTGATCTCGCAATATTCTGAGTAGAGTCCGCAGGCAAAGGCAAAACACCCTATGCTTTGATAGGGGAGAAATTGCAGATCTTTTATCAGTTGATCCAGCTTGGGGTATAGCTCACTGAAACCAGCCGGCTTAGCCAGCAAAATCTGATCCGCCGGGGTTGGTGCACAAGCGTTATGTATCATGATCACACGTTCCAAGACGTTCTTTTTTCTTTTGGGCGACAGATGAGGAATCATCGCGAGCATGCCGCTGGCGAGCTGCACATCACTCAATGCCTGACTTTGGGGATTAGGGTCGACTGCGGAATAGGCTGGCGGGCTGGACAAGTTTGATGCGGAAATATCCATAGTTAAACCTCAAGGTATTGGTTCAATTTTTTGCTGCACCGATGGTGCCAGCAAATCGTGTTGGCCAAATTAATGGGAATCATGATGTCACTGCGAATCATCCTCAGCCTATGGACAAAAGAACCAACTTAAAGTTTCATAAACTGGTTCCAATATGTCACATAGAGTTTTTTGCGCTCCGTTGGGCCAACTTACGGCAACTTCCCGATTTAGCCTCTTGGGAGCTCAACTTTAGAGTTTTCATAAAACGAATGTTCAGTCAGTTTTCTGAAAAAAGAAAGCAGCCCCACGCGAACTCTTTTTTCAAATTCGGTTTTATAGCGTTCTCAGCTTCTGTTGCCACAAACGACAACAGCCAAAAGTGTGTTTGAGTTGATTAACCATAGGTTCTATCGGCCATCTTCTGGCGTAGACTCGAAGCACTTCAAGCCCTGTGTGACTGGTATTGGTTGAGATGAATATTCTGTTTTCAGTCAGTACCTTGTCATTTTCAAAACGGCTCCAAACAACTCGTACTTCCCTGCCTTTCAGGAACCCGGTACGGCAAATCAGGGCGCGATAGCGTATCTTGCGAAACTTGCCATAAATCCACACGGTTGCTTTTCTTCTGGCAGTTTCTCAACCTCGTCTGTTTCATCTTGGTACCGTATTTTCTGGGACGTCAGCGTTTTTTGACGGGAGTTCTCACTGGCAAAGCATACAGAACACGGTTCGAGGGTATTTGACTGGGGCGGCCATCCGCAATGACCTCCATATCCATTTTCAGGGCAAGGTCAATTAGCGTCGAATTCATGTACCAGCAATCGGTTAACAAGCGCAACGCTCGGCCCTTTACTTCCTGACGTACCACCTTGAGCAGGGCAATGGCAATTCTCAGCTTGCTGGTATTGCCCGACGAAATATACGGCGGACGGTTACGCTTCTTGCTGTGTTGATGATGGGTACGGCATGCAGGGGCCTTGTCAGAAAATCGTT
>JAQFVO010000688.1 GCA_027942505.1 Endozoicomonas sp.
TGTGCTCTATGACCTGCGGTCTGCACTCAGAGCCAATTTTTTTTGGCTGAAACACCAGTTTTTTGAGATCGATACCCAGGAGAACCGTTATCACTGGATCGAGGAGTACGCCGACCTGGTCGAGATAGTGATGGATGCTTTGAGAAATGTTCCAGTCAACCCCCGGGAAGAAGTGATGGTTGGTGTGTTTCGGGCCATTGCACAATGTTCAGTGCATTTTTCCATGTTTCTTAATCGACATTTGGGCTATGAGAGAACCATTAACCTGCTAAATGATCTGATACATCGCATTGCGCCTCTGAAAGTATTGAGTAATCTTGCCTTTGAGTTGAGACTGAGGCTGCTCGATGGACTGCTGATGAAGTGTGAGGATCTGTCTAACAAACGGGACTGTTCGCGACTCACTCAGACTTGGGATAAGTACGGCCCGATCATCCATTCTCAGCTGGAGAACTGTCGTGAGTTTATGAAGTGCTATGCACCACCTTTTAATGATTATAACCAGTCCGTTTTATTCCAGCGTACCAAGGTTGCCCGTCTCAACCTGCAACTGAGGGAGTCTGCCTATTGCCGACTGTGTTGTCAGTTAACTAAAACACCTCCGGCGCAGATCCAAAAGCATGTCCACACCTATGAGAAGGTTCACAGCGAAGGCTGGAAGCTGAGCCGGTGTCACAAAGAGATCGGTACGCTTGAGTTGGCCAAATGGTATTTTTTGGCGGGTAACCGCAGTGAAGCGGTTGATACTCTGCTCAGTGTGCCGTTCACCCAGAACAATCTGTGTAGCCAAAAGGCTAACCTGCTGAGCAGTTTTGGTGCTTATGAAGCGGCCAATGGTGAGCTTCGTCGTAATAAGGCGCTGTTCACCAGTGACAGTCCGGCGCATCGCCACAAACGCAACGAGCTGGATGACCGGATTGCCATGAACCTGCTTAGATGGTACTACGAGGGAAAAAACACTGACCATCTTGTCCAGGCATACTGCCTTGCTGTGGACGTGCTTGGGCGTTGCCAACCGAATGATCGGGTTCGTTTTGAGGGGGCGCTTAGCCATATCGTCAATGCGATGAAGTTCAGTGGACTGAAATTCGAGCATTTTGCCAGCAAGGCCTCAGTGCTGAGCTTTCTGGTTACTGAGGGAAGTTGTATTAAAAGCTGGTACCACTTTTCTAATCTGCTTCATTTTCGCCACAAGGCCGGAATCACCGATGCCAATGCTCTGAAGAAAGTGGTAGAGGCAGCAGACAATTCCCGGAATGTTTTCCTGAGAGTGGTCGAATGAATAGATCCTGATGTGCGATGATGAGGCCGATGGTTGTTCAAGGCAGGCCGGTAACTCTGGCCAGAATTTTTTGAATAAATAGTGTATTGCCGTTTTGTGCGGGGAACTGGCACAGGTTCTTGGTATCTAATGGCAAGTGGTCGTTAGCCGTTAGGAATAGCCGTGGATTTGGCGTCTTTGCAGTCCGGTGGGACTCACCTCCTGAACTCCAGTGATCAATCATCTCCTGCTGACTCACGCTGTGCAGCGGGTTCGTCGCTTGGTCCCGGGCAAACATCGTCCGGTTTGCCCTCTAAAGCTATTGGTGAACGCTGGTGCGTAATTGAGCGGTACCGTGATTCTCAGCGAGTCTGTTTTGATGTCCGACTGGATACTGAAGGTTCTGGCGACGACCATCTTGAGCGGCCACC
>JAQFVO010000695.1 GCA_027942505.1 Endozoicomonas sp.
CCTGAACATCCTTGATATACTCTGCGACAGTAACACAGGAGTATTTTGCCAAAGCACGCTCCATATCCTGTTTAGGGCTCTTCTCCATAGCTGCAAGAAATAACGATAATCGTTTTTTTTCAGCAGATTTATCACGGTAATTCAGCAATAAGGCTAAGGATAATAGACTCAATATCCAATAGTCTGCCACACGATAAAACCCATTCGTAATACACTCTGCAGTCATTTCATGGAGAAGTCTTTCATAACCTATTTTCCTCTGTGGCGTAGCAATTTTTAACATATCACTACTCAAGGCTGAGCAATCAAATTTCAGCATCATGCAGTCAAGAGACAATTTTTTGTAACAAAGCGCTACCGTTTGCAGACAAGCAAAATACGCTATCGCTTTCTCAAGATGAGAAAGCTCTGTCTCTGACACGATTGCATGAAAATAGTTGTTAAGAATATCAACATTAATACCATTAACTAGGCCGTGCAAACCACCATCATTATACTCCTGGTAGAGATGGTGAAAGACGAGGATTATCTTATCCAGCTTTGTCAATTCAAAAGGTGTTTTTTCTGCCCCACCGAATGCACCACTCGATTGATTCAATGAGTCATCTTCAGATTTTCCATTTTCTCCTGCCCCGGCAACCAAATTGAATCTACTCAATAGCTTGCTATATTCGAGCAGTTTTTTAGCATTGAATTCTGTTTCTTCCAGGAATTCCGCTTGGGCAGCAAAAAAGCAGATTGCATCTGCATCTTCTGGCGGAATTTCCCTTTTAAACTTTTCCCAAACATCCAAGCCAAGCTCAAGGTTAGCGGCTGCTTCTCTTAATAGCTTGCTAAAAATATTGATTTTTTCTTTAAGAACATTTTCAGTAAAGTATTTTGCGTTACATGGCAGCCACCATAAATCCAACACCTCTCTCCGGGCTGCACCACGGTTTCCCACAGGTAATAAATTATCTAACGAGTAGGCTTTACTGAAAGCTTCTTCCTCACTTGGCATACCATATAACATTCTTGTGAGAAAATTCTCCTGAATATAAAGTGCTGCCAATTTGAATCTCAACATTTGTTTTTTGGGAATACTCCCATAAGCGTCTGTGATCCGGATTATCTGATCTTTTATTTCATCAAGTCGATGTGCCAAAAGCCCTGGGTGAGGAATATCTCCCCCTGCGGCCAGTCCTGATATTGCCTGATCAGCCGAATGCTGACACTCTTCTATCTGTTGCGCCCCAATCTGGCAAGGTATTGTTGCAGCTGGACCGCCTGTGGCCTTGACGTGAGAGTCTATGGATTGGTCAACACAGAAAGC
>JAQFVO010000697.1 GCA_027942505.1 Endozoicomonas sp.
CCCGCTTACGCAGAGCGCGAAAGGAAGCGCAAAAGAGAGCAAAGGAAGCACAAAAAGCAGCATTGTCAGTCAGTCAATTCAGCTTAAACTCAGGTGATTTACCACCGACTTCTAACTTAGCTGAAACGACCCAGAGTTCCAGTAAAAATTCAGGAGGTACTGCACCCCGCTTTTCAGTCGTCAGGCTGAAGGAATATTTACAGTCCCGATCGGCCCCTCTCAACCTTAGTGAAGTGGTTATAGTTTTCCGGACACACAAACTCGAAAAGAATGCCCGACTGAAAGAGGAACACGCCACTTTAAAAAAGGCAGCCGCCTTCTTTGCAAGAGAAAACCACTGAGATTTCACTTCATCAAAGACCATCAGGAAAGCTTCAGTATAAGAGCCATTTGCCGGGTTATGTCGGTATCTTGCACAGGCTACTATGACTGGCTTTCCCGTCATGAGTCGAAATGATCTCAGGAAGATCTGGCATTGAAGGCAGGTATTAAGGCGATGAGCGGTAGTGGTCTGGTCCATGAGCGTTAGAACAACGGTAACACTGGCGACGGACTCGCTGGAAATGGCGTTGTGAAAGCGTAGACAGCTGGCAGGCCTGTTGGTTCATAGTGATCAGGGGGCCAGTACGCCTCAGATCGTTATCAACAGCTTCTCAGCGACAATGGTTTTATATGCAGCACGAGCCGCAAGGGGAATTATAGGGATAATGCAGTGGCTGAGCGCTTTTTCTAAACGCTGAAGACAGAACTCATTCATCACGATGACTTCCAGGTGCGGAAAGAGGTGCATCAGGCAATTTTGGAGTATATCGTAGTGTTTTATAACCGTCAGAGAAGGCGCTCGACTAATGACTACCTGGCACCGTTCGTGGATGAGCAAAAACTTACCAGGGCAGCATAAAAAAGTATCCGGAAAAGTCTTGCCATACCATCGCTTATCTTCAATTATTGCCGGATAAAGAGATTGTTATGATCAAATTAATAATGACACTGTCGCTGTTATACACCATTGCTGCTATTGCCTCGACAGATACAGAAAAAAGAGAGCTGCCTAAAAAATTAGATGTGGGTGCACGGCATCAGACATCGGGGCTAAATTCACACTTTCCCGACCACCTACAAAACTTTGAGCAATATATCGATCATTACCGGGAAGTGATGAGCAAGGCAAGGACGGATCTCAAAGCGGCAAACCGCGAATGGGTATTGGGGGGCAATACACCGTTTCTGTTACAACCCGAAAGTCACTGCCGACAAAAACTGCCAAACAAGTATCAACGCGGTGTTGTTTTGGTACATGGATTGACAGATTCCATCTACCAGATGCGTCACCTTGCAGAATATTTCCAACAACAGTGCTTCTACGTCGTGACTCTATTACTGCCCGGACATGGAACCCGCCCCGGGGACCTGTTGGAAGTGTCGTGGAAAGACTGGGTGGCAGCGGTAGACTTTGCCGTCGACCAGATGGCGAATCTTGTCGACAATATCTATCTGGGCGGCTACTCGACTGGCGGTACGCTGGCTCTATATAAAGCCAGCAAAGATAAAAGAGTGAAAGGCGTCTTCGCATTTTCACCGGCAGTAAAAATTACCGGCTGGTCGGCCCTGACAGGATTCATAGACTGGTTGGGAGTAATGCTATTTGACTCGATGAGGTGGCACAGCGTGATGAAAGACGAGGACTACTTCAAGTATGAATCGTTTCCCTATAATGCCGTCTATCAAATCTATCAGTTGACGAAGGTAACAACGAGGTCTTTAGCAAAAAATGGTCTTGATGTACCAGTTTTCACAGTGGCGAGCGCCGAAGATTCAACCGTTAAGGTGGAAGCGACAATTGAACTTATGAAGTCGCTCAAGCACAAAACAAATCATATGTTGCTTTACAGCCAACATCGGCACTCGGAACCGGCGCCAATCAGGGTTGTCGATAGCCACTTTCCAGAAAAGCGTCGATTAGGCCTGGCCCATACCGGTTTATCGATTCCCATTGACGATCCATACTACGGTGAAAACGGTGCCTATCGGAATTGCAGCCATTATTACGATGAGGGCAATCAGGATTATGTTCATTGTAAACAAGACGAGAATGTTTTTACCGGCGAAACAACTAAGGAAAATTTAAAGAACGGCATTCTGGTAAGGCCTATGTATAATTTTCTCTATCAGGAAATGATTGACCAGCTGGATAGTTTTATTAAAGATTTATGATTTTTATGCTATGGCCATTTTTTTTGTGAAATGTTGAAAGTCAACCTCTACATGAATACCCGGGCCTGTAGGCTTGACGAGCACTGTAGAACGACATTAAAACGATGCTTTTTACACGCTTATTGTCGTTCAGTTGTGGTGATTTCGACCTGATTTATAGGTAAAAATCAGGTCTTTCTCGCGACAGGTTAAGCCGGGAAAATAAGGGTCAGGACGTTCATTATGCACCACAATTGACGTTTTAGTGATAAGAAAGATATTCGCACAATGGAAAGACCTGACCCCAGCTTTTTCCAGCTTTTTTCCTCTTCTTTCCTGACTGTGCTGGAGCTTTATTCAAGGTGTCGACTGAAAAAAATGTTGGTCGCCAGGTGAACTTTTTACTTCGAAGTTGTCTTAAGTCTCAAGACATAAGCAAGTGAGGTATAAATTGTGACCCCAGCTTCATCAGTTAGTCCAAAAGCACAGATTGAGCGGCATGCTTTCTCCCAACAGGCCACCGCGAGTCACCCCAGCGAAAAACTGGCGACTTCTGGTATCCCGGGAGGCAAGTCGAGGGTTTATGTCAGGGGTATTCCCAATCCTTTTCATTACCTCTGGAAGTACGGTCCTCTGGCGGTTGGTACGGGCTTGCTGCTTATGGCCCGGGCCTGCTCTGCCCGGGTTAATAACCATGAGTCCTGCGTGAAGCTGATCAGGC
>JAQFVO010000732.1 GCA_027942505.1 Endozoicomonas sp.
AGAAGAGCCATTCACTCTGGATAGCCTGACGGAGATTAGCGACAATATTTCAGTGCTGGAAAAGGTTTTGGCAACCAAACATCTCAATTCCATGGAGCAGGTCATCAAGAGCACATCAGGGTTTGAACCGATAGCCGGGAGTGAATTGTTTGATCCGGCGACTATTGACAACATCGGGAATTTCCCAGCTACTGATGGCAAAGCAGAACGGCTAAAAGCAAGCTGGTATTTAGATAAGGGCTACAAAGTTCTGGGTATCAGTTTTAGTGAGGATAATGATGATCTGCATGAAATAACCAGAGAGTCTGACATTAATCAATACGACGCTTTTGTCGCTTACCGCCCTGTTGATTTGGCCGATTCGCCATCATTGTCCTGATTTGCCCTGAGGTAGCGACTTGGGAAAATCAGGGGCAGGTTTTTCATTATGCACAACAACTGACGTTTTAATAATAAGTAAAGATATTCGCACAATGAAACCTGCCCCAGCATTTGCTGAACACTTGGCGGAAATGGTGTGTTCAGGGGGAATGGCTGCCGGATCATTATCTGGCCTTGCTGGATCTTAGTCAGCTTCCAAAAGCATTTTAATGAAATTCTGGCTGTTGTCATCCTGTTTTCTCAAAAGCTCGTTAATGTAATGATGGTTTGTTATGCGGGCACCTCTGTCAATCAGTCTGCAGACCGCTTCCGGGTCCTGTGCTTCGAGGGCATACTCAAGCAGGCTACAGCCAGGGTTGGCTCTGTTATAATAATCAGCCGCCACATTGACGTCATCGAAGCCATCAATGGCCACAGAGAGAAGTAATCTGAGAAATTGAATCCTTTCAGATTGACTTTTCACACGATCAGCACCATCAAAAGCTGTGTAGCCGGCTCCGGTGCGCAGTTCTACTCTGGCCCCGGCAGCAATCAGTATTCTGACCAACTCTACTCGATTTTTCTTTCTGGGATGGTATCGAAAAAAATCAAAGCAGGTTGCGTAATGAAGGGCAGTATGCCCATCACGGGCAGTGGCATTAACATCCGCTTTGTTTGCAACAAGTGTTTTAAGGGCCTGCTCATGGCCAGCTTCAGCTGCATAGTGGATCGCAAGGCGTCTCGACTCATCAGGAAGATCGAACCTGGCGTTGTGGTCCATCAAAGTGGCAAATAAATCCGGGTGTTCTGGTTCTGCAGCAGCCACGTGCAGTGGTGTCTGGCCAAACCGGTTCTGGATGTTTACATCAAGTTTGTGCATCAGCAAGGTTTTCAGTATGTCCAGGTTATTACTGCTGACGGCGTGGTGAAGCGCTGTATTACCATCGTCATCTTGAATGTTGATGTTAATATCTCTGGCCTGCAATAACCTGACCACATCTTTGTTACCATTGATGGATGCAATGTGGAGGGCTGCCATACCCTTGCAGGAATGTTTCGCGTTGGGGTCCACGCCTTGGCTGATCAGTTGCATAGCCTCTTCTATCCGACCCGATTGGGTGGCATGGCCGACGGATGAAAAAGTGATTTCTGGCAGACGTGTGCGCTGGCAGTTGGGGTGGGGACAAGGATAGCCACCAGGCGAATGATTTTCTATCAACCATTGTCTGTGGCAATGGGTGTGAGAAACATGAATGTCTATTGACTTAAAAAACAGCTGTGGTGCATGTGAAACAATGACTGAATGGGAGCCAAAAACACTTTCATGGCAAATGGCACATTGCGAAGGAACATCTTTCTCTTGAAGGTGACTGATTTTTTCATTACAGCCAGTTTTAGATTCGATGAGCATTTCCTTCAGATTGGCCATGGAAAATGTATGAGAATTTATATTCATTATTAAAGCCTAAAAAATCTTTTTGTTTTGAGCAGGCAGGTGTTGCTGGCTACTTTCATTGTCTCCACTAGAGTGTATCTAATACGAATTGGTTCCCGGCTTAGACCGAATCTCTCTCGGAGATTTGGTTTTGATTATTCAGTCTCAAGTCATCCTTCTATGCCGTGAAAGAAAATTGCGACGGAGGCACGGAGAAGAGAAAAAAAAAGCTTTGCCTCCGTGACTCTGTGGCTAAAGCTTTCATGACAGGGGGTGAAAAACCATCGTCATGAACATTTGTGACTAAAAGCCAACCCTCTCTCAAATACTGAAATAATGATTGGATATTATTTACAGAACAGAAGTCACTTCAGCTCCAACACCTGCGTTTCAATCTTCTTTTTCCAGATTTGCGGGCCGGTCAGGTGCACGGATTCTCCACGGGAATCCACCGCTACGGTTACTGGCATATCAACTACCTCAAACTCGTAGATAGCTTCCATCCCGAGGTCGGCAAAGGCCAGCACTTGTGCTTTTTTCACCGCCTGCGATACCAGGTAGGCAGCACCGCCCACAGCAATCAGGTAGACCGACTCGTTATCCCTGATGGCCTCAATGGCCGCCGAGCCGCGCTCTGCCTTGCCGATCATACCGGCCAGACCAGTACTCTCGAGCAATGTGCGAGTAAACTTGTCCATACGTGTTGCCGTGGTTGGACCGGCGGGACCAACGGCTTCATCCCGTACCGGGTCAACCGGACCTACGTAATAGATGAAGCGCCCTTTCAAATCCACAGGCAGCTCTTCGCCCCGGGCGAGCATATCTACCATACGCTTGTGAGCAGCATCTCGCCCGGTAAGAATTTTGCCGGACAACAGCAGTGTATCGCCGGGCTGCCAGCTTTTGATCTCATCGTGAGTCAGGGTGTCCATATTGACCTTGCGAACACCCTCGCCCATGTCCAGGGTGACTTCTGGATAGGCGTCAATGGCTGGTGCTGTTTGATAGACAGGGCCGCTGCCATCCAAGGTAAAGTGGGCGTGGCGGGTAGCAGCACAGTTAGGAATGATTGCCACCGGCAGAGAGGCGGCGTGAGTTGGATAGTCCTTGATCTTGACGTCCAGCACGGTGGTCAGACCACCGAGCCCCTGGGCTCCGATACCCAGACGGTTAACCTGATCAAAAATTTCCAATCGCAGCTCTTCCACGCGACTTTGTGCACCGCGCTCGCGCAGTTCATGGATATCAATGGGATCCATCAGTGCTTCTTTGGCCATCAGCATGGCTTTTTCCGCCGTGCCACCAATGCCGATCCCCAGCATACCGGGCGGACACCAGCCTGCCCCCATGGTCGGTACAGTCTTTTTCACCCACTCCACGATGTTATCAGACGGATTAAGCATGGCCATCTTGGCTTTATTTTCCGAGCCACCCCCTTTTGCCGCCAGGGCTATTTCCACGGTATCGCCCGGAACCAGGGTGATATGGATAACGGCAGGCGTATTGTCACCGGTATTGGTGCGTGCACCAGCCGGGTCGGCCAGAACTGAGGCGCGCAGAATATTATCTGGGTAGGTGTAGGCCCGGCGAACGCCTTCGTTGATAAGATCTTCAAGGGGACGGTCGGTATCAAATCGCACGTTCATACCCACCCGGACAAACACTGTGACAATCCCGGTATCCTGACAGATCGGTCGCTTACCCAGAGCGCACATTCTTGAGTTGACCAGAATCTGGGCCATGGCGTCCTTTGCCGCCTTGGAGGCTTCTTTCAGGTAGGCCTGGTAGACCGCATCAACAAAGTCGATGGGGTGATAGTAGGAGATGAACTGCAATGCATCGGCAACACTGACAATGACATCATCTTCACGGACAACAACACTCATTGGATTTTTCTCCCTTTACCCTAAGATCTTATAATGCATAGGTGCAGGCCTCTCCAGGGGGACTCGCGCACCGGATTATACCAGTGGCTAACAGTATTAACATGGATTTTCCAATAAAGTTTTGTGCCGTATGGGCAGATGATTATTCTGACAACAATCGGCCCGGACTGAATCCCGGAGGGTCTTTAGGTGCCTGTAATCCAGTTCCAGGAAAATTCTTACTCGCTTGATGATGGCGAAAACCTGCTTGACGGTCTGCTGCGCCGTAATGCCAAAGTCCCACATTCCTGCCGGGGTGGAGTCTGCCGCTCCTGCCTTCTTCGGGTAACACCACCTGCCGGCACCCATCCATCTATCGGCACCAACCATATTCTCGCCTGCCAGACCACGGTGAGCGCCCCACTAAACCTGGCCCTGCCCTGTCGGGATGAGATCCCCGGCATTATCACCGCACTAACGCCCTGCTCCGCTACTGAAATCACCATCGAAATAGCCACCCGTCTCCCCCTGGACGTTGCCGAGGGTGACACAGTTACCCTAGTATCGGCCAACAGTCTTGAGGAAAGCTTTACGGTGACAGCCTGTGATGACAGCAGGCAAACACTGGAGTGCACGGTTACCCGGGTTGCCGGGGGCCATGCATTCAGTGCCTGGGTGCACGCCCAGGCGGTAGCTGGCGACCGGCTGATGGTGATTAAACTGGGCTGATCGAACTTCGGGTAACGTCTATCAAGCAGTCTCGTACGTATATAAATAAGGAAATTTTGTCGATGAATGCTCCACAGGCCCGGTGATTGCACGTTATATTAATACTGGTTGAAATCAAACCGTTGTCGTTCGAACCTGGGCTTAAGGAGGTGGTAAATGGGAATGAGAGAGAGTATATTCAGGAAACTGGACGAGTCCTTGCAGAATGACTTTATCGCAGTGACTGACGAGAGCCATCTGCACAACACGCCGCCGGGCACAGAATCCCACTTCAAAGTGGTTATTGTCAGTGAAGAATTTCAGGACAAAATGCCCGTCAAACGCCACCAGCTGGTTTACGCCCTACTGGCCACCGAGCTGCGCGAGCAGATTCACGCACTGGCGCTGCACACTTACACTGCCGACGAGTGGCAATCAAAGGACCAAAAAGCACCAGAAACACCAGACTGTCGCGGCGGTGGTAACAAGTAGCCGCCTGTGATCGCCACTGCTGATTTATCTAACCCTGTTCATTTAATACCCGGCGATAGGCCATGTATTGATTGCCAAACGTATCAAGAGCTTCCTGACGCAGCTTTGGCGCCATGTGCAACAAGTAATGATCCAGGGCGCTCTGCTCTGAGATTTTGTAGCGGATGGAAAAACCGGTTGAATAGGGCCTGGCGGTGAGCCGTTCGTCAACTTTCAGGTCCAGAACCTCGGCACTGACAAACCCTTTACTCTTCAACACTGCCTCAATGTGAGGCTGCAACCACGCCTTGAATGGCTCAACAATGGCATCATCCACCAGGCAGTTGACTTCATAGATAATCATTACACTCTCCCCCCGCCGTTGCCGTTCTGGTGAAAAATGAGGATAGCTGAAAAAATCCGCTCCGCCTTCAGACCTTGCGGACGATATTCAGGCCATGACGCACAGGCAGCAACACACTTTCAAGATTGGGATGCTGACGGATATAGCAATTAAGATCAGCAATGACCTGATCCCGCTCTTCCTGAGGATCAAGCACCCGGCCTTTCCACAACGCATCATCAATCACCACCAGGCCGTTGGGACTTAGCATGGGCAGCACCAGGTCCAGGTAGTCCCGGTATTTTTTCTTGTCTGCATCGATAAACACCAGATCCAACGGTGTCTCTATCTCATCCCGCAGTTGTGCGATGGTATCCAGGGCGCGGCCAAACAACACCTTGATTTTGAAGCCGTGTGGGGAGCGGTCAAAAAACTCCTGACCAATGGCAATGGAGCGTGGGTTGGTCTCACAGGCATAAACAACACCATCAGCCGGCAGACCCTCGGCCATGGACAGTGCAGCGTAACCAGTAAACATACCAATCTCCAGCACCGTTTTAGTGCCGCTGACTTTAATCAGCATTTTCAGGGTCTGCCCGACCAGGGGGCCGGAAAGGTTTACCGGGTAACGAGTTCTGTCAACTGTGGCCTGAGCCAGCTCAGCTAAAATGGCCGACTCACCGGAAGTCATGTTCTGGCAATAATCTTCAATCGCCGGATCAACCATTGGATCCATGCACTGTTTGTTCATAAACGCTTTTATCAAGGGATGGAGGCGCTCACCGGCATTGATGAGGCCAGAGGTTACAGGGGGCGTTTGGGGCCAATGAAAAAACCACCAAACCTCGTTCATCGTGAGCCCGTCGAA